>JAJDES010000562.1 GCA_029259675.1 Planctomycetota bacterium | reverse complement strand
GGCAAATCCGCCCGGCCTGGATTCTTCGAAGCGAACTTTGTATAGCAAAGGGCCAACGACCCCATACATATCGGGCAATGCTTTCAAACGTGCTGATCCACAAGGATCGGGTTGCCGTCGGGATCCACGGCCACAAAGCTGGCCGGCCCGCTGGAGCTCTCATCCGCCTCCGTACTCAGTTCAACACCTTGACTCTTGAGCTGTCGCTGCAACTCGCGCACATCCGTAAAATTCTCAAGGCTGTTGCAACGGGCATCCCAGCCCGGATTGAAGGTCAAGATGTTTTTGTCAAACATCCCCTGGAAGAGGCCGATGACGTGATCTCCATTCTTCATCACAAGCCACTTGTCTTCGGCGTTGCCGCCCACGGATTCGAATCCAAACTTCTCGTAGAAATCTTTCGAAGCGGACAAGTCCTTCACCGCCAAACTAACCGAAAACGCACCCAATTCCATTTCAGATCCCCTCTGATGATTGTGATGATTGGTTTTGCAACTTGGACCCCGCGACTCAATGGACGGGCCGCGGGAGCATCCTTGGCTGCACAGAATGTAGCGCGAAAGCGGACTGATTCCATGTTCGGCCTGCGCCAATCAGCGATTTGCAAAAGCATCAATCGGCCTGCACTTCCCTCCATTGCCAGCGCCCTTGCGCAAAGCCAGTAGTGCCCGGCGGCTGTACAGAACAGCTGTATTGGGAAACCGTTCCCAGGCGCAAATTAGGATTGTGAAAGTGCCTTGAGGAGTTCCGCGGCTTGATCACCGGGATTGCCGGTCTCTATGGCCATTTCGATCTTTCCGCCCGCGTCAACAACATATGTAATGCGCCGCGCGTAGGCGTCCTCGGCAGTTTCGCAGGCCTTGTAGGCCAAACTCATCTCGCGTTCGGTATCCGACAACAGGGCATACGGAAACTCGTGCTTTTCCGCAAAGCGCAAATTCTTTTCCACGGGATCCGTCGAGACTCCGATCACTTCGATTCCAAGCGCTTGCAATTGCGGGGTTCGATCACGGAACCCCAATCCCTGCAAGCGTCAGCCGGGCGTGTCCGCAACCGGGTAAAACCAGATGATGAGCTTTTTGCCGGCGTAATCCTGAAGGCTCACTTGCTTGCCGCTTGTGTCCGGCAAAGAGAATCCCGGCGCTGAATCGCCGACGGCCAGGAGTTTTGATTTGGTCATGAATAAGCGACGAAAGAATGTTTTCAGCATGGATGCAGTCCCAGCTACATGTTCTGAGGTTCTATGCCGAGTCGAAAAAGTGCGCGTCGGCCGCAAGCATCAGGATACTTCGAAACGCGCCGTTTGAGGCCTCAGATCTTCCGACAAGCTAGCAACTCGACTCGCGTTCCATTGCGAGTTCGCACTCGGGGCTACGCACCGCGCGTCAGGATCTCAAGAATGCGCTGCTCGCGCTCCTGAAGCAAACTGCCCTGACGCCGAACCAACCAGTTGTAGCCCGCCCAAACTGCCAACAAGATCAAGAGGTGCAGCCCCAAGTAAATGGGTAGACCCTCGCCCCAATGGCGATTGCGCAAAATCAATTCTGCGACAAATGGGATCAGCAGCGGGGCCAAGATGACGGGCATTGCGAAGATCGACAAGAATTGCGCAACAATCGTTTGGAATTTGGCTCCCGTGGCACGCATGCCTTGTCCGCGCAAGCGCATCGGTGCGTAGATGGAGATCACATTGCCGAGCAAACACAAAATCAAGTAGCCGGAAACCAGTTGAACCAACCCACCCAGGAAGTGGGAGAAATCGACGGGTACAAATATCTGCACTCCTATCAGAGCAATGAGGCCAACACCTAGGGCTACGGGAGCCGTGCCCAAATTTTTTCCGCGCAAAATCTGGTAGCGCTCCGCGGGCGACAAAACGAAGGCCCGAAAGCCTTCGCGATCCAGCCCGAATTGATTTTGCATCAACTGAATGACACTCAATAGGGCCATGCTGACAGCTCCCAGAGTAACCATCGGGGCCAAGATCAACATTTGATCCAAAGCTGGGTTTCTGGCCAACATCAGCCCAAACAGGCAAATCAACATCAGCGGGCTCAGCAACAACATCTTGGCTTCGGGTGCCCGCAGCATGGAGCGCATCGAAGCGAAGGCCAACCCGTTCTCAACCTCATTGAAGTACGGCAAGCGCCACTCCAGCATGCTCCGCTTGGACACTCGCGCCTCGGGCGCCTGTTGAGGTAAGGACTGTTCGGCTTGCTTGGTTTTGCTTGTTTCGAGTCCGACAACCGCTGCGTGGGTCTTTCGAAAGGAAAGCCGCAAACTCAATCCGGCCAGCATGAGCATGGCCGCTAAAAAAGCGCCGCTGCTCAAAAGACTTCCGTCGAGGGCGCCCAAGAACCCGACTGCCAACCAACCGGGCGGAAGCAGGCTGGCGGCCGTGATGACCGCATTCTCAATGGAATCATTTTGGGCTGGGAGATCCTCTCCGAGGGGCACGAGCGCCTTGTGCGAACCATCCGCGTTCCGGCTTGGATCGGCGCTATCCAAACTCTCAAAAGTGATCGACCCGGCACCGCCCGAATCCGAATTCAACCAGCCGATGTTGATCAAGTTCGGAACTTGCGCCAAGAGCACGAACCCGATGGTCAAGGCCGCAACTATATTTCGGCCCTTGCGCTTGTCCTCCATCATGCGCGCCAACCATCCTCGAAATTGATAAGTCACGGCCGTCACCATCGACATAAAGGCCGCAACCAACGCCAGGCCGATCGCGAGGCGCGGACCGTGCACGAGCATCGCTGCCAGGCTCAAGCCCAACATCGGCGGCAGAAAGATCAGCATGCTCAAGCTCACAAAGGATGAGAGGTAGTTGTACAAAAACACCCATCCCAGGGAGACCGGTAGATGCAAAAGGTTCTTGAAAGACATTGCGTCCGAGCGCTGCA
Source organism: Planctomycetota bacterium (assembly GCA_029259675.1). Classification (GTDB taxonomy): domain Bacteria; phylum Planctomycetota; class UBA1135; order UBA1135; genus JAJDES01. Next base: position 8,757 of record JAJDES010000562.1, on the reverse strand, counting down.
AGTCCGTGATCAGCCCGATGGTCCATGCAAACAAGAAGCTCAAACTCAAACCCAACCATGCCAACATCACTTCCACCGGCCGGGCTTCAGGCAACAACTTGAGACCCAATTTGAGCGCCAGCGCAAAGGATCCCGCAGCAACAAGCGAGCCCAGCAAAACCAGCAATGCGAATAGCGCATTGCCCACTTTGCCCCCGCGCCGGATGCGATTGATCAGGATTCGCCATCGGATCCAAAGAATGGCCCGCAGGTGCAAGGTATTCATTGCAGCCCTTCTCCAAGCCAACTGAGCTGCGGATTCACATCGCCGTCATTACCCACGACTTCTAAGAAGCGCTCCTCGAGCGATCCGTGACTACCCAAATCGTCCAGTGGCGTTTGCTCCACCAGTTTTCCGGCAACGATGATGCCCACGTGCGTGCACAAGCGTTCGACGATCTCCAGCACGTGCGAAGTCAGAAAAATGGTTGAGCCGCGCCCCACGAAATCGGCCAGGATTTTCCGAATCGTACGCGAGGCCACGGCATCCACGCCTTCGAACGGCTCATCCAAGAACAGCAAGCTCGGATTGGGTAATAGCGCAGCTGCAAGGGCCAGCTTCTTCTTCATGCCGGAAGAATACTCAACAGTCAACTTGCCTTCGTCGCGCTCGAGACCAAGCAAGGGCAGGAGTTCGTCAATGCGACCGGATAAAGTGCCCTTTTCAATGAAGTGCATGCGACCTGTGAAGGTCAAGTACTCTCGCGCCGTCAGATTGTCGAACAGGGCCAAGTCCTCCGGAACCACTCCGATCTGGCGCTTCATGGCCAAGGCTTGAATCGGATCGCGCAGATTTTGACCGAGCACCGAAAGCTTTCCGGCCGAGGGCGCGAGCAGTCCGGTAAGCATCTTAATCGTGGTCGATTTGCCCGCTCCGTTGGGGCCGAGAAAGCCGTAAAAGCTGCCGGGCTCGACCAGCAAATTGATTCCATCGACGGCACGAACGCGCCCGAAGGCTCGAGACAATCGCGTGGTCGAAATGGCAGGTTCCATGGATGTCGAGAAGAACGGGACTAATTGAATGGAGCTCCGCCGCGGAGCCCTCCCTCTGAATTCCAATCAAACTGGAGCAAGAGGCTACCCGGCATATAGTGCGAAGCCAGCCTCCGCCTTGGATCTGTCGCGACTGGGCCGCGCTCACCCCGCCGCAGCGGCTTTAGCGTTCCGCCCGCAGGGACAACATGCGCCCCATACCGATCAGGCCGGAATCATCATCGGAGGCACAGGCCTCGATCCATTCCGTCCACGGGCCGCCATTGTCCCAGGTGCAGGCAGACGCGGCAGACGCCAGATCTTTCAAATAGTGCGGCCCAAGGGCCTGGGCCCAGCCACCCATGATGATGAAGCGTTCCAGCCCCAATCCTAAATGCAGCAATGCCAAAGCCTTTCCCATGGGCCGAGCGCCCTTGGCTACAACTGCGCGGGCGAAGTCGTCGCCGTTCCGATAGGCCGAGGCAAGTGCCCTGTGCATTTCACTAACGCCTGAATCGGGCTCCGGCAAGTCAGCTAGAAAGTCGAAATCGCGCAAGCTGGACGCTCGCAACAAATCACATTCCTTTTCAGCCAAGCTTCTCGCATGCTCCCTTACCGCGCGCCCCGAAGCCAAAGCCCCCAAATGACCCCGTCCACCACAATCACATGGGGCGGCATCCGCAGCATCGTCTACCCGCCAATGCCCTATTTCCCCACCGCGTTGATTGGGCCCCAAGACCGGCCATCCACCTAGGAAGACTTTGTTGCCGACACCGGAGCTAACGGTAACGATGCAAAAATTGGAATCCGGCTCGCGATAACGGAAGCCCGCGGCCGTCAAGTCATTGGCGACTTGTATCGGACAACCCCCAACTCGCTCACCGAAGGCCTTTGCCAAATCCAAGGGCTGAAGCAGAGCTGAGCCCCAAAGAGTTGGAGCTTGCGCGACCATTCCGGCGCCATCGACGGGCCCGGGAAACGCGATGCCAACCGCATCGTGCGCTTCACCCTGGGATTGGACGCGCTCGGCGAGTGAATGCATGCCCTCCAACAAGCCCGCCACCGGGTCGGCTCTTGAACTTGCGTCCGGTCCGGGTGAAGGGCTTGCGCAGCGGTGCCGCAGCGACTGTGAACTGGAGTCCCACAGCGCAGCTCGCAGTTGACTCCCGCCAATGTCGAACACAAGCACTTTCATAATGCGCAGCCCGTGTGTGCCATTTCCGCCGCCGCGCTGCTCAACCGAACGTAGGTGTAGCCGGGTCCATGCTCTGCCCCAATGCTCGCGCGCAACAAATCCTCACTCACTGCCGACGGCTTGATTGAGCATTGCCGCAAAGGCCTTTGGATCCACTCCGCCTGCCATTCCTTGTACAAATTCGCCTTCGGAATTCGCAATGAGAATAAAGGGCAACATCATTGCATCCTCAAGCTTCATCGCCAGTTGCACCACTTCCTGTTCCGGGTCATCGCAATCGGATGCCAGGGCGATGAACTTTTCTTGCAAAATGGGCGCGATGTCAGGCCTGGGTACGACAGCTTCCACGAAGCTGCGGCACTGGCCTCAGGCCGCTCGGCCAAACTCGATCAGGATCCACTTGCCCTCAGCCTTAGCTCGGCCCAGGGCGTCCGACCACTCCACGCACCAATCCATACTGTTGCGGTCCTTGAAGTGCGGATGTGCGCGTTTGTTGCTCATGCTGATCAGTATACCTGCCGGCTCGGGTGCTGCCCCCAACTCCGCGCCCCACGCCCTTAACGGTTGCCGTAGGCGCGCGAAAACACTGGACGGCAGCGCTGCGCATCGGAGCTGGGCCCCCAGCCGACGCCATGGCAAGCTGCAGCCATTCAGGCGATTTCGCCCGTGAATCGTTGCATGCGGACGAGGTCTAGCCCGTCAGGCCAGGCCAAAACAGCATGAATAGGACCCCCGTTGAGAGACCGTAGATCAATCCATCTCCCATCTCCTTCAACGTGCTGGGCCATGTGCGGCCAAACCAAATGGCCCCCCAAACCAGACCAAATGAATTGCTCAGGAAGGCCACGGTTGTCGTGAATCGAAAAACGAACATTTTGTCAGACCCCGCCGGCACCCCCATCGTCGCGACATAGGCAACGCATACTGCCGTAATGAGATTGAAAAGGAACGAGGTCGCCATGGCCTTGCCCATGCTCTGCGGACCGTCCGGTTTAAGTATCAGAAACCCCTTGGGTCCCTTGTTGTACCTCTCCATCCAAACGGGGTCCTTCATTTGCGCCGGATCGGCGCAATAGGGAAAGCTAATCTGCCTTTGACCATTGCTTTGACCCGACAAAAACTTCATCAGTCCGTCTTCATCACCTGCGGCCTTCCAATCGCTGCGGTGGTGGGGAAAAACCATCCACATCATGAAACTAATGAAAAAGACCGCGACGGCTGACAGCAGTATCGGCAGCCAAAGTTGAGTGAGTTCGACCATAACGATGCGAGGGTTGAATCCGGAATGCGTCACCTGAGTAACGCGGACGCTTTGAATTTGCCGGGTACCTCACCCGGCCCAAATGGACGTTTAGCAACGTTGACACGGTATCCCATCAGAGTCTGATGTTTGACAAGTTGAGGCATTTTCACCGCACAATGACTCCGCTTGTATCGCCCAAGCCTTCTTTCCGCAGGGGCCTAGCTTGGACTTGCGTACTTTCTACCGAGCAGTCGCATTGCCGTCGGCCCGCATTTTAATTGCGCCTTTGAAGCTCAAAGGCATCGGGCTTTCCGCTTAGCCCTATCGTGAGCTCAATCCGTGAGCTCAACCCGTGAGCTCAGACCCTATTGCCCAAGCCGCTTCGCAAGCGCTTGCCGGAACCAAGAAATGCGCTCTTCGTAGGCGCCGATACGGATGGACTCCGCCGCCTTGGCAACGATTGCCCTTTGAATGAACGGCAAATTCTCCAAGTCCTCTTCCAATAGTTTGCGATAACCGGTTGAAAATCCGGACACAAACTCCCGCGCAGCATCCGCCGACTGCGGTAGGGCGTGCAATTCATAGAGCAGTCGCGAGCGACCCGCTCCGAGCGGCAAAAAACAAATATGCAAGTAGTGGTGCGGGAAGAACATCCACACCGTACATGGAAAGAGAAAGTAGACCATGTGCGCGCTGCGCTGCAATCGATTCAACTTCGGGAACAAGCTGACTCCAGCTTGCGCCGCGGCATGCCCCAATACTCCTTTGGAAGCGAAGACCATGGGGTCACGAAATGGCAATGCCATGCGCGAATGCTCACCCATCGATCGCGCCGCCATGCCCTCGAAACGAATCACAGGATGGGCACTGCGCGAGTGAATTGAGGGCACATGCAACGGTTCCAAGAATGCCTCGATGCCGATTTTCCAATCGAATTCGCAGTCCAGGCTCAAGTCGTCAATCACTTCCGTTTGCGCCAAGGGCCAATTCGCCAATTCATCCAAGAGCTCAGCACCGGCGTAGGTATGGAATGAGCGCGATTCGCCTTCCATCCAAATCCACACCCAGCCCCCGAACTCGCAGTGGGGAAACTGCGGTAAGCATAGGGACCCCGGTTGAAATTGAGGTGCGAAGGAATCTGCGCACGGCATGCTTTTCAGAACGCCATCGTGCCCATATTGGAATCCATGATAGGCGCAGCGCAAATGCTCGGCTTGACCCGCTGGGCTGCGCATGATCTGCGCACCTCGATGCAAACACACATTGCTGAAAATGCGCAGGGCATTGTCCGCCCCCCTGACCACGACGATCGGTTCACCCAGGACAGTGAAACTGCAGTAGCTGCCCACTTCGGGCATGGCTGACGATCGCACCAGCGGAATCCAGGAACGCCGCAGAACACGGCTTAGCTCTTGCTCGTGGCGCTGTGGATCCGAGTAGATGCCGCACACTGCCAACTGGGACTGCTCCAACGGCAGCGATGCCAATTCCCGTTTGGCGATGGCCTCCAGCGCTTCGGCCTCTACCCGAGGTTCCATCCGCCCTCTGTCTCCTTGAGCTTGGAGGTTACCGCAGCCTGTGCTGGTTGATAATACTGCTCACCCGGTGGCGACGGAAAGTTCAGCTCACGCAACCGTTGCCCCAGCCAAGCAAAATCGCAATCCGCGGCTAAAGCTGCACTCGTAAGCTCGCGCCCGATGTGCTGATTGAAAGTTCGCACCATTCGCTGGGCATCGTGAACACTGCACCCATTGCTGTAGAGAAACAGCTCGGTCCAAAAATTTCGCGCGCCAAGTTCCGACATCCAAACCGAATGCTTGGTTGCCGTGCGACACCAGTCCTCCAACTCAATCGCCTCTTCGACCGCCATCGTATCGTGCTTCCAACGATAGTAAGCGCCTTCGACGCCGTAGGCCTCGCGCTCGGACCAAATCGGCGTGGCCGGCGAGCAATACCAGGGCGTCGCGTTGAAGAACTCGATCCCGTGCTCATCGAGGAAGCGCATCGCAGTCAGGGTGTTCTCTCGCTTGTCGCCCGGAAAACCAATAATGAAGTTGGCGTGACAAGCGATGCCATGGCGCTTGAGCATCGCCGTTCCACGCTCGTAGGCCTTGCGCGTAACCGCCTTCTTCATGTTCTTGAGAACTTGGTCGTCCAGGGACTCGTAACCCAAGAAGGCGCCTTGGCAACCGGAATCGACCATCAAGCGCACCGTTTCCTCATCCGCGAATTGGCTCCGAAAGAAGGAATACCACTGGAAGTCATGCCTCGCGAGCACTCGGCACAATTCCTTGAAGCGCCCCGGGGGAACATTGAAAGTGTCATCGGTAAAAATCAACGAACCGACATGGCCGACGCGCTCCAGGCGGCGCAACTCCTCTTCAAGGGTTTCCGGGCTTTGCAAGGTCAAGGGCCCCTGATTGGCCGGATAGCTGCAAAAAGAACACACGAACGCGCAGCTGCGGGCGGTGCGCGTGTGAACGGCGTGGTAGAGGCTGCCCTGCTCCAATTCGTCCCAGCGCACCCAATTGTCGTCGATGGGCAAGTTCGGTTCCTCGCCGGAACAAGGGGCAAAAGTGCGGCCCTCACGCAACCAGGTTCCCGGTAGATCCAATTCGTTCAGAGCTCGCCCCTGCCCCTTCAGCAAAGCCAAAAAGGAAGCTTCCCCCTGGGGCGTGATCACATAGGCGTGCGCACCGAATGAAATCAACAGGCGCTGAAAGTCGCGCTCGGAAACCGCCTTCTGCAGTTCAACCAAGAATAGACCGCCCACAACCAATGTAGCCTTGGGCCAAGCCCTGCGTATGTGCTGCATGGCATCCAGCACATTGGCCACCTCGGTCATGAAAGTTGTCGAGAACATCACCAAGCGCGGCTCGAAGGCCTGACCGAGTCGCTCCAAATCGACGCGCGTGGCGTGGTTGATGTGGCGCACATCAAAGCCATTTCGACGCGCCAAAGACTCGAAGTACGCGCCCGACAAATGAGTCATCGAGAAAGCTTCGAAGCGCCGGTAGTCCGCAGTGTGACCACTGTGCGCCAGAGACAGATAGCGCGCGAAGTCGTGGATGCCTCCGTCAATGGAAACGCATTGCCGAGCAGTGCGAGCCAAGATTGACAAGCCATCGGGATCCTCGGGATCCATCAACAGGGCCGGTTTTCCCGTGGGGCCGCTGGCGCTGGGCGCGTAATCGTTGTGCCAACGATCAATGTCCTCGTAATAGGAAAAGAAAAGCGCGTCTACTTTTTGGCTGGTTGCCATGGCTCTAGCTTAGCACGAGAGACAATCGGTTATGGCAAAGAGCACGCCCAGCGCTACGCCGCCCCGCTCCCAGGGGAACTTCATAAAGCGGCGCGTCAAGCAACGGCGCAACGTAAACGACTTCGAACTCATTCAAATCGATGAATCGCCGCACCGAAGGTGTAGCCGGCACCAACCGAGGTCATCAGGACCCGATCCCCCTTGGAAATTCGACCCGAGGTCTTTGCCTCCGCAAGGGCAATCGGAACTGTCGCTGATGAAGTGTTTCCGTGCTGCGCGCATTCGATCACAGCACGCTCCTCCCCGATTCCCAGATCGTCCAAGATCTCGCGCACCAAATACTCGTTGGCCTGATGCGTGATGAACAAATCAATGTCGTCAAGACTGCGCCCGGCTCGGGCTAAGACCCCCTCCACGGCTTCGCGCGTAAAGCCTTTAAACAAGTCAAAGATCTCGCGCAGACCATCGACCCGCAGGTGATGCTGCCCGTTCGCCACGGTCGCTTCGCTGGTGGGCAAGAGGGCCCCACCCGCGGGGATCCACGCGCCCATGCGCTCGCGACCTTCGCTACCGATGAATACAGCTTCCAGGACACCGCCTTGATTGGCTTCCAGCAAAACACCCGCGGCACCATCAGCGAAAAGCACGACCGAGCGCCTGTCCGACAGATTGATGAAGCGACTGCGGGCATCCGCAGCCATAACCAAAACGCGCTCTTCTCCATCCCGCACGGCGGACTTGCCCAGATCGAGCCCGTACAGAAAACCGGCGCAGGCCGCCGAAATGTCAAAGGCAGCGCATCGAGCGCCAAGCTTGCGCGCCACAATTGTCGCCGTTGCGGGGCTCGGATGATCGCCCGATGCAGTGGCGAGCACGATGCGGTCCAAGTCCATCGGATTGCAATTGCGGTGCTCGAGGATTTTCATGGCTGCGAGCACAACCATGTCCGAAGTCGTTTGGCCATCGGCCATCCAATGGCGGCTCCGGATACCCGTTCGGCTTTCAATCCACTCCTCATTAACTTCGAGTTTGTAGCGCTCAATCAATTCGCGATTGCTGAGAACCCGCTCCGGCAAATAGCAACCGGTTGAAGTGATGCCGACCTGACGCTGAGAGCTGGCTGCCATACTTCCAAGCTAACTACAAAGTTTGTAAGCGCGCAAGCTGTCCCGCCGGGAGCCCTCCAGAAGCTCAATCAAGGACTCTGCGAATCGCCGTGACTGCGGTCAAGTACGGCCGCAAGCAGTTCGCTGTCCTCAACCAACTTGGCAGCGCGATCGAGCTCGGAATCAATGGTCTCGCGCCATTCCGAGACCTCTCCACTCCAACCCAGATGACGCAGAAAAGCCGCCCTCCAAGCACTGTTTTCGGCAATGCCGTGCATGTAGATGCCAATTACGCTCCCTTGCCGCCAACCTAGATTGTCCGACAAATACACTTCACATTGGGACCCCGCCTCGGTTTGACCATGGTGGATTTCATAGCCCTGCACCGTCCCACCAATCGCGCACTCCACTTGCACCTGACGCGTCTGCTTAGCAATCGTGAATTCCGTTTCCACATCCAACAGACCGAGGCCCTGAGCATGGCCCCCTTCGACGTCATCGGGATCACGAATCACTTTCCCCAGCAGCTGCATACCACCGCAAATTCCAAGCAGCAGCACGCCTGCTTGCGCGGCTCGCATCAACTCTTGATCCAAGCCCGTTTCGCGCAAGTATTCCAAACTGGCCACGGTGTTCTTGCTGCCGGGCAACAGAACAGCATTGTACTCAAGCAAGGATTCGCGCTCACGCAGCGGAACCACGTGAACGCCGTCCGTGTAAACCAGGGGATCGAATTCGTCCAAATTGCTGGCCCACGGGTACGCCAGCAGGGCGATATTCACAGCACCTCGTTGGGGCCGACCGCGATGATGGAGCGCATCTTCCTCTGGAAGGCAATGCCGCATGTAGGGCACTAAAGCAACCGTCGGCACGCCGGTGCGATCCTCAAGCCAGTCGCTGGCATTGCCCAGCAGTTTGGGATCGCCTCGGAAGCGATTCA
>JAJDES010000561.1 GCA_029259675.1 Planctomycetota bacterium | reverse complement strand
CCCTTTCAAGGAAAAGCAGCATTCAGAGTCTCTCAGTGCCGTTTTTGGCGGGGGGTTTGATGATTTCAAACCCCCCTCAAACCCCCCGAAACCCCCCTTTTTCTCGCAAGAAAGTTGCGGCAATGGGAATCAGATAATAGCGGCTTTGGCCAACATTAAAAATTGATCGATATCGCACGTTCAAAGCTGTCAGTCGAATTTCGTTTGCGCTCAGAATTCGGAGCTTGAAATTGATTTCACTGATCGACTGATTCGATTTGTTCTCGGATGTCAGGCGGAAGTTGGTGAGCACATCGGCTTCGAAGCAGCGCGCAACTCAACTTCCACTCTCTGTGTGATCCATGCTTCCGATCCGAACCGCGGGCTCAGCCTCAACCGTTTTTGAATTCCAAGAAACTCGTCGGTGCGTCGTCGATAGTGCAGCGTTGTGCGGATCAACCGGATGACTTACCCGTAGACAATCGTCCTCAATCTTGGACAACAACTTGCACTTAGTCTTCCATTTCAATTTTCACACTTGCAAGAACAAGGAGCTTGGCTTCATAGGCGCAGCTTCACAATAATTGCCCTGTGCAAGCTCCATTCTTGAAATGGAGTGCATGCTCTAAATCGCATGCTAGCTGAAGGCTGTTGCATGCATGCTCATGCAGCGCCACTTCGCGCGCTTTGGCGTTCAGAAAAACACCGAAAGCGTCAAGGCAGAAGTCATGCTTGGAAGCGTAAGCCGGGGCACTTCCACTCATAGAAATTCAATATGTTCTATGATCGCGAAACAAATACTGCTCAAGCGTTCCCACGTTTGCGCGACCAGTGTCGCCCCAAGTCCATTAATGACATAGGGCTAAAAAAACACCGAGAAAGTCGCTTGCAAATGCGCTAGCCAGAGGAGTAAGACGGGGCCAAGCGGTTGTTGGGACCGCTCAGCCCCTGGAGGCACAGCCATGAATCACTACAAACGTAACTGCACCCCCTGGTGCACAGGATACACGGGCCCCCGTGTCGATTCCCCCACTCGGAGAGGATTCTGCGGGCAGTTTTTGCTCGCTGAATACGCCCCAATTGTCGGTCCTCTGCCTCTGGCAGCAGGAGGTTCGCGATGAACGCGGATCCAATCAGCCTGCTGATCGAAGAGCAGGTCAAAGAGCATGTTTCCGGCCTGATGGAAATGATCATCAATCAGGCCAAGGACGCGATGCTGACCGAGGTTGTGGCCGTTCTTGGAGAGCAGCATCGAGACTTGGAGTCAATGCGAGACGAGCTGGTCTCGCCGGCCGAAGTTGCTCAACGTCTGAGCGTAAATCGCCGCACAATCTACCGATGGATTGATTCCAAACGGCTACCGACGCCCATTCGCCTTCCGGGTGGAAAAATTCTGTTCCGTTGGCGGGAGGTTCTCAAGTACCTCGGAGCTGATCGACCTGCGGATGGTGCCGCGTGAGGCGCAAGAAGTCATACGGACTGGGGCGGGTCACAAAAGCGCCGAGGGGAAGCAAGGGCCAATGGCAAATCGACTGGGTCGATGCTTCAGGCAAGCGGCACCGGAAAATAGTCGGCGCCAACAAGCAAGCGGCTGAGCGGCTGCTTGTCGAAAAGGTTCGTGAGCGGGAGATGATTCTGGCTGGTATCGGTCAAGAAGTCGCTCAGGATCTAACTCTCGACAAAATCATCGAGTACTACCTCGATGACCTTGCAAACCGCTGCAGCATCGCCCACCTAGAGACCTCGACCCGATTGATCAGTAGCACCCTGAGCGCCATGGGTGTCGTTTCGCTTCGTGACTTGAATGCAAACCGCTTGCTTGACTACGTGCGCAAGCGCAAGGCTGAAGGCAAGTCCAACCGCACGGTCAACCTCGCGGTCGGCACCGTGCGCTCTATGCTCAAATGGGCCGCTCGCTGCAGCCTGATCACATCTGATCCGCTTCCTTACTTCCCGCCGCTTCCAACCGGGAAGGCCTACCAAGTCGTCAACAGACGTTCACTTTCAGAGGATCAGATCGCAAGCCTGCTGGAAGCTTCGCGAGAAGATGACGCTCGGCTCGAGTCTCCCCGGGTGATCGTCAATTCCAAGTTATCCAGGGCCCGAAAGAAAAGTCGATCCAAAGCCAAGGTGATTCCGAGGGTCCCTCAAACTCCTCTATGGACGACCTTTATCGAGACCGGCGCTCGATTCAATGAACTCACGCGAGTGACTTGGGCTGATATCGATCTCGAATCTGGAACGATCACTCTTCGAGCCCAGACAACCAAGTCGAAGAAGACCAAGTGCCTGCCCATACGGCCGCACCTCATCAGCTTGCTGCGCGGATTGACTGAAGCCCATCACCGCGTCACCGGTCGATTGCCCCGTTCACTTGATCCGGTGTTCCTTTCACCTTCAGGCAAGTCACTCTTCGAGAAAGGCCGAAACCGGGGCGCGCGAAAAATCCTCTATAGGTTGCTGGAGGCCGCAGGCATTCCAAGGTTTGACGAGTCGGGCAAGAAGATTGATATCCACGCGCTGCGGCACACCTTTGCAACGCGAATGGCCCGAAGCGGAGCGCCTCTGCAGACGACGCAAAAGGCCATGGGGCATAGCACCCCTCAGATGACTGCGCAGGTCTATACGCACCTGGACATAGAGGACATCAGGGAGCAGGTCCAGAAGCTGCCGACGCACCAGCGTGCGACATCAGATGACGCGAAACTCGGCGCTAAATCGGCAATTCAATCGACGGAACGAATTCCACCCAATTCAGCCCTTCCCACAAGTCGATTGAGGACTGGAACTTACGACGGCCCGATCGCCGATTTTGGCGGCGAGTATCACTTGATCGAACATCCTCAGTCCACACGGTGAAACGGGCCCGAGCGGCCCGAAGCGCAGGAATTCGAGCCGGCTCAGGGCCTAGGCACGCCCCTTTTGGGGCTTCGCATCGCCGGCACCCCGCTTGAGGACGGCCGTTGTGGAACGACCCGCCAAAAGCGGCGCCAAGTGCACTTCGCCCCCGTGCTGCTCGACCCACTCGCGCCCGACGACGCCTTTTTCGGCCCAGTCTTCGCCCTTGATCAAAGCGTCCGGTGTCACCGCTTCGATGATCTCTGCCGGAGTGTCCTCGGGGAAGGAAACAACCGCATCGACCATGTCCAGGGCGGCCAGCACTTCCATGCGGTCGGCCAAGGGATTGACCGGACGCGTGGGCCCCTTCAAGCGCGACACGCTTTCGTCGGAGTTCATGCCCACGAGCAGCACATCGCCTTTCGACTTAGCGAAGCGCAGGTACTCCACGTGCCCGCGATGCAAGATGTCAAAGCACCCGTTGGTAAAGGCGATGCGTTTGCCCTTGGCACGCCAATCCGCCAGCAGCGCCGGCAGCTCGTCGCTCCCGATCACGCCCCCCAGGGGAGCGTCGGGCAAGACCAAACCGGAGGCCAGCTCCGCCCGCGTCACCGAAGCGGCGCCGCGCCGGGCGACAACGATGCCCGCAGCTTGGTTGGCCAAGCGCACGGCTCCCTCCAAGGGCACGCCGGCCGCGAGACCCAAAGCAAGCCAGGCGATGACGGTGTCGCCCGCACCGGTTACGTCGAATACCGCGCGCGCCATGGTCGGCACGCGTCCGGATGAACCGTCGGACTGCAGGAAATAAATGCCGTCGGCGCCGAGGGTGATCACCGCAGCATCCAGCTCGGCATTCGAAATCAATTCAGCGCCCGCAGTGGGCAACTCCTCAAGCGTGGCGATTGCGCGCCCCAGGGCCATTTCCGCTTCGCGCCGGTTCGGAGTGACCAAAGTGGCGCCCCTGTAGCGGCGGTAGTCCGTACCTTTGGGATCCACCAAGACCGGGACACCGTTCTTGCGCGCGGCGGCAACGACGCGCGCGATGGACTGCTCCGTGAGAACTCCCTTGCCGTAATCGGAAAGCACCACGGCGTCGGCCTTGGCCACGCGCGCTTCGATGCCGTCGAAGAGGCGCTCGCTGGAATCGCCGGACAAGGCCTCGTTCTCTTCCCAATCAACGCGGAGCATTTGCTGCACTCCGCTGACGAGTCGCGTCTTGCGCGTGGTCGGTCGCGAGGGATCGAGATAACAACCATCAACCTCAACGCCTTGACTCTTGAGCATGCGGCGCAAGCTCTGGGCGCCGTCGTCATCACCCAGCACGCCCACAATTTCGACCTCTGCCTCCGCAGCGCGCAGGTTCGCCGCCACGTTGCCGGCCCCGCCCAAACGCTCCTCCGAGTGTTTCGCGGCCAACACCGGGATCGGCGCTTCGGGTGAGATTCGAGACACGTCACCCGTCAAGTATCGATCGAGGATCAAGTCCCCCACAATTAAGATCCGGGGGCGTGAGAGGCTCTCGAGGATGCGCCTTAGTTCGCGGTCGTCCATAGAAGTGGTCACTGGCGGGAAATGGTCACTAGCGGCTCGGTGCCGCAGCGGGCTCAACTGCAGTGCGATAGTAGCCGCCGGATTTCTCCAAGATGCTGACGTAAGCCGTCACACCTTGCTCAAGGGTGGTGAATTCGCGCGTGTAGCCCGCCGCCCTCAGATTGGTCAAATCCGCCTGGGTGAACGCTTGGTATTTCCCCTCCAACGCACTCGGGAAGGGAATCATTTGGATCTCGGCGCCCTCGTAGTTGGAGCGCACGTGCTCCGCCAACTCCATGAAGCTTTCGGCGCGGCCGGTACCGCAATTGAAAATGCCGCTGACTTCGGGGTTGGCCCAAAAGTGGAGGTTCACATCAACCACATCATCGACGAAGACAAAGTCGCGACGGAAGTTTTCACTGCCTTCAAAAACCTTCAGCGCCCCGCCGCCGCGGATTTGATTGTGGAAGTGAAAGATCACCGAAGCCATGCGACCTTTGTGATTCTCCTGCGGACCGTAAACGTTGAAGTAGCGCAGCCCGATGATTTGGCACTTGGCCCCTGGCAAAACGCGGCGCACATGCTTGTCAAAGAGAACCTTCGAGAAGGCGTAAACGTTTAGCGGGTCCTCGCAGGCGCGCTCTTCGCGAAAGCCGTTGTCACCGTTGCCGTAGGTGGCGGCAGAGGAAGCATAGATGAAGGGGCATGCGCGTTGCTCGCAGAAGGCGAGCAGCTCTTTGCTGTACTCATAATTGACGCGCATCATGTAGCGCCCGTCGGCTTCCATCGTGTCCGAGCAAGCACCCTGGTGAAAGATCACCTCAACATCTTTGTACCCGGGCAAACGCTCCAGGAAATCTCGATAGTCGATATAGTCCGCGAACTCGAGTCCGTTCAGACCCAAGTGCTTTTCTCCCTTTTCGAGATCATCGACAACCAGAATGTCCCGGTGACCGGCGCGATTGAGGCCGCGTACCAAATTGCTGCCGATGAAACCGGCTCCACCTGTGACGAAGATCATCTGACTTGGAATCTGGGGGGTCGTGGAAGCCCTGGAGCGGGCCGCCGGTTGGAGTTGCAAGCATAGCTCCGGCGGGAGGTGCCGGGAACCGGAACGAAGGACGACGATTGGGTTCTTCGACCACTCCAGCCCAGGGCTCCAGGGGAATCCGGCCGCTTGTCCTCACCGCAGCC
>JAJDES010000057.1 GCA_029259675.1 Planctomycetota bacterium | reverse complement strand
CTCGACGGCGACGGGCGCGTAACTACCGAGACCCGAATCGTCTGCGAGTTCGTATTCGAGGAGCAATTTCGCAAAGTGCGCTGCAGCCCCGACGATCCGGCCGTCGGCACGTTTAGCACCGTTGCGCTGCCCGGTTCCGATGAACTAAGCGGGAGCTTCGATATCGAACTCGCACACTGCGAAGATGCGGAGACGGGGAAGTCCCTCGGTTGGCCGCCGCAACCGCTGATCCTCCACGGAAGCTTCGACCGACTTCCGCTGAACGCGGAGCGACGCTAAGCCGCTGATTGGCATCACCGTCAAAGGCCACCCCGACTCTCTCTCGGAACTCACCCTCTCTTCCGAAGAGCGCGAAGCTTTGCCGGCCCATAGGACCAAGGGCAAGCGGCGTGCTCGCGATTTGGCTCAGTCCGCCATCAATCGCATTTTGTAGATCCAAGCGGCAAGTACAAAGAGTAGCAACCCGAGCATGACGCGCTTGCTTAGCACTCGCATCAAATCGAGGTATAGATTGCGGCCGAGGAAGTGCGCGATTGGAGCCCACAGGCTGAATAGAGCGCCGAGGGCGAAGGCTAAAAAGCCGAATGGTTGGTTGGCAAAGGAAGCCCAGAAGTCTCCGTGAGTGGCGAGCGTGACAGAAGTGGTAACGCCGCATCCGGGGCAGGGCAGGTCGAACCAGCGAATCATGCTGCACGGACGCGCCCCAAGTTGTTCGTGGGTGCCAAGCCCACGGGGATCGGGTTCAAAGTAGAAGCCGATAAACAGGAGCACTGCAGCTACCAATATTGCCAGCCCTAGCAGTATGTAGTGCTCTGCTCGATGGGACTGCGGTTGATTTTTTGCTGCGGGAGGTTCCACCCTGCAATTGGATCCGAGGCAGGGGTCTTGGCGCAAGCGGCGAGCTTGAACGCTTTGTAGCCCGCATGGACCGATTTAGTCGCTTTGGCCCAATTCTTCGATCACCAGAGCGCTTGAGGAATTTCCTCCAATGCAAGCGATGCGTACGGGGACGCAATCCATTGGCTGGTAGGCTTCGCGCAAATTGAGAATGACTTCGAACGGTCCGGGAGCTTCGAGTGATTGCTTGGCTTCCATACCCGTTCCCGGCGACGAGAGTTGGACGGTCAACGGAAATTGAGCGGAACTCATTGCTTGTCCGCGCAAAATGAGTTTCGCCCTTGCCGGCGGCGGCAAGACGGCAAAGGCCACGCTATCGATAGTCCAGCCCGGATGACCCATGGAATCGTTTCGGGCCAGCCATCCGTTGGAAAGGTATATCGCGTGCGCGGCCTTGCGAAAGTCGAGCATGCGAGCTTGATTCGCAAGCAGCGACAAGTGATCCACAGGCGCAGACAAGTCTTGGCCGTTCCAGCTGGAATGATCGGCAAGGTCCGGTTGCTCTGAATGAAAGTCTTGAATCCAGCGCGCAATCCCCACTCCCCCCAGCTCATGTCCAGCGCCGGACAAGTGCCCGTCAAGCACATACCGGGCTACTTCCGGATTTGACCGTATGGACTCCCGCAGAGGTTCAAGCATCAGCCGGTAGGCAATTCCCTGCTCGCGAAAGAAGGCTGCCAGCCGGCGCTCGGGCAGGTTTTGGTCGAGCTCTATCGCTCCCAATCCACCAATGGCTGCCAACTCCAAGCCAATCAATCGTTCCTGGGCGCCGATACGAACTTGATGCTTTTCCGGCACGACAAGAACAAGAAGTTCGGCACCGAGCTGCTTCACTTCGGTATTGAATTGCGTGAGCAGCATCTCGGTTGTTTCCCAAGCTCTGCTCCAGGGGCTGTTGCTAGGTTGTTCGCGATAGAGCTCATCGCGCTCCTGAACAATCAATCCCGCTTCCACCCTTTCGCGCCGTGTGTGACGCATAAAGGGCCACGGATCGGGCTTGTCCCAACGGTCTAGTTTGCGCTTGAGATAGAACTTGATCTCGAGCTGTGCAAAAAGTCGCGAGTGCTGGCGCATCCAAGAGCGCCACGGATGAGCCCAAGTAAGCTCCAACTCACCGCTTTCATCATTCACAAAATAGGGCCTTGTGTAATCACCAGCGCGCCAGAGTGTGCGGCCGGCCAATTCGAGCGAGTTTTCCAACACATCATTGGCCGGGAACATGACCAAGATCACAACATCGGGCTGAACCCGTGCTCCGTACTTGCGAAGCAATAGGAGCTCCTGCCCAGTGCCGTATCCATCGCTCGCCGCAACGTAGAACTTCCAATCGGCGCCTGTTCTCGCAAGCTCTCGCTCGGCAACATTCGACATCAGCTCCTCTTCCCGCACGGCCCATGCGTTCAGAAAGGAATCGCCCACAAGCAACGCGCGCGGCGAGTCCGAACTCTTGCGCTCATTCGCCAAAGGCATTGCACGGCCCCGGAAGCCGTCCTCATTCAGCTCAAACCGAAAAGTCCCACGCCCGTCTTGATTCGGCAAATCGACTGTGCTGCGCATGCGAAAACCAAGCACGGGGTCGAGCGGCATCATGGCAATGTGTTCAGGCTTCTTTGCGAAAAACCTGAAGCCCAGTTCCGCCAAGGCGATCACGATGAGCACCGCAAAAAGGGCAGCCGCAAGTCTCCGCGACCACATTGTGAGTCGATTCTTGGTTTCAAGCGAGCGATTCATAGCAAGTCAGCCACCTGCCAAATGGCATTATTTGCGCTGCTTGGTGCTACTCCAAAGACAACAACTTTGGCGCGCTCAAGCAACTTGCGATGCCAGCCAGCATACAAGCGATTGAGGGCCCGCACTCAATGTTGACCGTACTATTGCTGTGGCCCTGATGCATTGGGCCGAGAGCCGGGATCAATCTTGATTGCTTGAGCACGACCCCACCCGCAAAATTAGTGACTCGACTTAGTGCTTCGCGCAATATGCCTCGAATGAGAGCCCCCACCGACACTTCGCAGCTATCGCACAATTTTGATGCGAAAGCGAGCTGACGAGCAGGAGCACTCATTGCACGTTTCAATCGAGTACATAAGTCTTCCCGGATGGATAATGAGCCTGCCAACAACGCTCTTCAACGCATCCGAGACAAACTCCGCAGGCTCCACAAATTCAACCAAGCTCAACGCAAGTGGGCCGAGCACACGACCTTAAATGCAAAGGCCGCGACTAGCGCGGCCTTTGTGAGCTTCTGTGATCTTTAATTGAAGTCGTATACGTACGACAGTCGCGTCTTGTTGAGGATGGCGTAGGGCATGTCTTTGAGTAGGCCCAGGTCCTTGTCACCTTTGCCTTTTAGGCCGCGCACTTCGGGCTTGTTCATGACGAAGAAGCGCCGGGTGGAGGGGTCATCGGCTTCGTAGGAACCGGGGCGGATGCCGCCGGCGATTTCTACGTTGAGGTTGCCGGTGTAGAAGACGCGCACTCGATGTTGGTCGCTCGATTCAGCCATTTGAGCGGCAAAGGGGTCGCCGGCATTATCGAGGAATTCGTGCGCCAGCAAGATCTCGTCCACATTGATGTGGAGCAGCGGCGTTTGAATCCGATCGCGCGTGCCCAAGTCGACCAGAGTCGCGTTGCGAATGCGCAGGAAATAGCGGCGATGCTCGTCGAGCAATTGGCTCAACCGAGTGTACTTATTCTCGACCTGACCCTTGATCAAGAAGGCGTCCGTGAGGAAGAGGTCGGAGACGATTGTCAGCATTGTGTGTCCGGCGAGTCGGTTTCAAGCGCGGTGCGCACAGCTCCAACCAAGTGCAGGGAACCCGTTGCCAGGATCCAGCCGGATGGACGTCGGTGAGCCAGAGATTGAGCGAGTGCCATCCGAGGTGTGGAAGCCGTTTCAGCTTCCACTCCGACCTTGTTCGCAGTGGCCAGGATTTCCCCTGGCGTGCGCACCGGGCCGGAGCCCACGGACGTACAAAAAACCCTATCGACACGCCCTCGGAGCACCTTGAGTAGCCCGATCAAGTCCTTGTCCAAGCCCAGGCCCAGAATTGCAGTTAGGGGACCTGAAAAATCTTTCCGACTCTCAAGATCCCGCATTACGCGCTCCAGGCTGCCGGGGACGTGGGCCCCGTCGAGCACGACCCGAACTTCGCCCACATTCCAAATTTCCATCCGGCCGGGGAGCCTGGATGCCGCCAACAGCTCCGGGTCTAGCAGGGAGGCTCCCAGCGGAGCGCCCGACGCAGACGCGCATCCGCGCCGGCCCAGCTCTTCCAGGGCCAATGCGGCCAGAGCCCCCGACTCCGCTTCGAAGCTTTGATGGGCGCTCGATTCCGCGCTGATCATGTGGGCGCCGAGTTCATCGGCTCGCCGGCGAAGGACCTCGTGAACCTCGCTGTCGGTTGGGGGCACTCCGCTGATCAAGCCGGCGCCGGCATTCAAGATGCCGACCTTTTCGCCCGCGATGGCCGCGCGCGTGTTGCCGAGCACCTCGGTGTGCTCCAGATCGATGTTGGTCACAATCGCCAACTCTGATTGAAGCACGTTGGTGGAATCCAACCGGCCGCCCAAGCCGCACTCCACCACCGCCCAAGCGAGTTTTCGATCTCGAAAGATCCAAAAGGCCGCCGCTGTCAGCACGTCGAACCAAGTTGCGTCTACCGCTGCAGTTCGCGCTTCAATCGCCTGATTGCGCGCATTTAAGACTTGGGTCAAGGCTTGCGCCAACTCGTCCTCGCCAACTTCGTTTCCGTTCACACAAACGCGCTCTGTGATGCGCTGCACGTGTGGCGAGGTGTAGAGGCCGCAGGTCAAACCCGCCGCGCCCAATGCGCGCGACAGAATGGAGGCTAGTGAGCCCTTGCCCTTGGTCCC
>JAJDES010000560.1 GCA_029259675.1 Planctomycetota bacterium | reverse complement strand
GGGTCCAGTGTCGGGCGGTCAATCGTCTTTGCCGTAGAGCAGAGCTTCGGGGTGACGTTCGAGGTATTCGGCCAGGAATCGAATCGATCGGGCGCTGGAGCCCAACTCGCTCAGGGTGCTTTCTAGCAAGGTGCGGAATTCCGAATCGTTGCCGGCAGCCGCATCCAAACTGCGGAGCGTTTTGCCCGCCAAGTCGAGCGTATTGCTCGCAGACTGCGCCGCTAAGCGCCAATCGGCAAGCAGCGGTTCGGCGTCCGCTTCCAACAGGACCAGAAGTTTCTCCGCTTCGGTCAAGGTTCTATTGAAGCGCACGACGCTGTCGGCGAGTTCGGGCTTATCCAGTAAGCCTTCAAATTTGGCCAGTACATCGCGCGCCTCAAACACCAACTCGTCCAATGCCAAGTTGTCGATCATGTCCCACAGGGCTTCAATCGCAGTGGGGATCGTCGGTATCTCCGGAACATCCCCAGGCTCCTCAAGCAAATTGAGGGGCGCATTCGGATAGAGATCCAAGCCGATATAAAGCGACCCCGTCACAATGTTGCCCGATTCCAAGCGTGCGCGCAGCCCGCGTTGGCGCACCAGGGCATCCAAAAGCTCTTGCGAAACCTGATCGCCTTCGGTCGTTCCAATCAGTTGGGCGGCATCGATGCGCACACGGACAGGCGTGGTGAGGTCGAGCCTGTCGGCATCGAAGGCGATGCTTACATCCGTTACGCAGCCCACTTCGACCCCGCGGAATTCCACGGATGCGCCAACGGACAATCCGCGCACGGAATCGCGAAAGTTCATTTGGTATTCGATGCCGTGGGTGGCGAAGTCGAGCGCGTGATCGGAATCCGAATAAAGCGAGTAGACGGCTCCATTGACAGCCTGAGGCGAATCTTGACTGGCGCCCGGTGTGTCGAATGCAATGCCGCCGGTGAGAACTGATTCGAGCGAGCCTGTGGAAATGCGCAGCCCGCCGGTGTCGAGCGCAACATCAATTCCACTGGCATTCCAGAAGCGACTCCGTTCCCTGACCAAGGCGGCATAGCTCTCTTCGATGTATAGATCGATCGCAATCAGTTGCTGATCGGGCAGAAAATGGCGTGCCTCGACTTCGCCCACCGGAATTTTGTGGTAAGTGACCGGTGAGCCGACGGAAACCGAACCCATGTCGCGGCTGTGCAACACGACTTTCAATCCGGGTGCATCGGATGGCCGGACCGGCGGATTCTCCAATCCCGTGAAGGCGGTGGTGCTCGGTCCCGGACCGGGCTCAATCTCAATGTAAGGTCCGGAGATCAAGGTGCTCAGCCCGGAAATGCCACCGACTCCGATGTGTGGCCGCACAACCCAAAAGCGGGTTTCTACGCCGAGGTGATCTTGCACGTCACTTGTTAATTCGACGTGCAATACGACATGCGACAGGTCGGCGCTGATCTCTACATCCTCGACAGTCCCGACCTCTACGTTCTTGTAGCGAACTACGGTGCTGCCGGCCTCAATGTCTTTGGCCGTTTCAAAAGCGATGGTTATTTGCGGCCCGCGCTCGCGCAGGCTTTTAATCCAAAGCCAAGAGCCGATGGTGATGGCCAAGATCGGGAGCAGCCAAACCGAGGAGATTGGCGGCTTCTTGCGCATGACTAGATCGGGAATGGCCGATGCTTTTTCTTGAGGTTTCATTAACTGTCTTCTGCTGCGTCCCACATCAGTCTCGGGTCAAACGAGTGCGCTGCCAACATGGTTAACACCACAACGGCGCCGAAGGCCGTCGCTCCTGGGCCCGGAGAGACGGACGCAAGGCTGCCCATGCGCACCAACGAAATCAGAATGCCAACCACGAGTACGTCGAGCATCGACCAGCGTCCGATTATCTCGATGCTGCGAAAAAGTATCGTCCTATCGCGAAGTTTCGAATTCCATCCGGCTTGAATCGAAATCAATAGAATCGATAGCCCCACTATCTTGAGAATGGGAACGACAAAGCTCGCTGTGAAAACGATGAGCGCAATGATCGGCTGGTCGTCCGCAAACAAAACTTGCACCCCGCTCAGGATTGTGTCCGGATCGCCGGAACCGAATTTCAGCACGGTCAGTACCGGCAAGGTATTGGCGGGGATATACAGTACGGTCGCGGCAATTAAGTAGGCCCAGGTGCGAGTGATGCTGTCGGGCTTGCGTTGATGCACAACGCTGTTGCAGCGCGGACAGCGCGATTGTTCATCCAATGACGGCGCTTGCCAGCGCGTGACTTTGTTGCAGGCATGACAGGCTGCGTAGCCCGCATCTTTGGCACTTTGGAGAACTGCGTTCATTGGGCTGATTCCCCCTCCAAGTGAGTCCACAATTTGTGTGTGTCCAGGGCATTGATCGCCAAGGTCACGCAGAGAATCAAGGCGCACAGAAACAGAAAACCAACGCGCATGCCTGTCTCGGATAGATCATCCAACTTGATAAAGGCTACGACGGCTCCGAGGAGATAAACGTCGAGCATGCTCCATGGGCGCAAGCCATTCAAGATCCGAAAAGCTAACGGCAAACTTGGATGACTGCGGCGCATACAAACCGGGATAAGGACATACAGGAGTCCGGCAATTATCAGCAGGGGGGCGATGATTCCCGTGAGCAACACCAATATTCCAAGGGGCCAGTAGCCGCGCTCGACGAGCTGCATGGCTCCTCCGATAATGCGGCAGGTTCCCTCGCGCCCTTCAATGTTGAAGGACAGCAAGGGATAGATGTTCGCCAGGACAAAAAAGACGGCGGCCGCGAGCGCGTAGGCCAGAGAGTGATCAATTGAGCAGGACTTATTGTCGACGAGAATGCAGCCACAGCGACTGCATTTGGCATTCATTCCTTGTTGCATTGCAGGAACGCAATGCAACAGGTCGCAATCGGGGCAGGCTAGGAAATCCCCGCTCTCGTGTGAAATCTTCGCGTTTGAGCCTTGCGCAAGCTCAACTCGCGGTGCGGATTCACTGAACTTGCGTCGTTGAAAATGATCTATTAAGCGCTGAAGAAAACTCACAACTCAACAATCCGCCTTGTTGCGGATCGATTGGGGTTCGGTGTTTGCACGGATCTCATGGGAGACATTTTGCCGAATTGGGTTGCCGGCCTAAGCCACCCGGCATGCTGCGAGTGGCGAACGGTGCCCGCCAGTGAGCGGAACCCAGTTCAACACAGCGCGCCGGCTACCGACCGGAAAGAAGCCGACTTGGGCACCGGACTCAGTGGCAACGACCCGTCCAGAGTCGCCGCTGAAGGCCTGACATTCAATCATTGTGAACTGACTATGTTGCGTGGGTTTTTGCGTCAGAACCCGGACGCTTATGGGGCCGAATACCCTGCTGAGAAGCTGGGAAGCGCGCTTCAAGTGGGATCGGGCAGGCAGGGCCTAATTCGGAGGGCCTGCTGCACCGGCGCGAAGATGCAAGCTGTTTGCACAGAAGCGGTTGTGCTTACTGGCAGCCCAATTTAACCCACTAAAGCAAGTCAGTTCACAATCATTGCGGTGGGGTCGAGCAGCAACGGACCGCGGCTGGAGGCTTGCGTGGGATGAAAGTCAGTAGTGCCAACTCGTTGCTCCAACATCGTCCGCGGGTGGGACGGGGGGGACGGGCGACAGAGAATGCGGTGCGGGGCTGTCACAGCTGCGGGCGGCACATCTGAGAAGACTCAAGGGTATGGCCCCGTGGGAGGTGTTAAGGCGCGAAATCCACATGCCCAAACAATACTCCTAACAGGCCTGCGGCTCACGCAGTGCATGCCCGGGGGTGCACGGCAATCTCAAAGCTACAATTGATCGCATGAGCGGAACTACACGCAGGAGATTCTTTCGGCGCAGTTTGCAGGTTGCAATCGGTGGGACCCTGCTGATCTGCGCTGCCTGGCTCCTGGCCGCGCCCGCCATCGGCCGCTACCTCGGCGATGAATTGATCGCTCGCGCTGAAGCGGATTGGCGAGTGCAGGCCCAGTTGGAAGATGCACATCTGGGACGCGACGGGGAGTTGCTGCTGCAAGGGCTGAGTCTGAAGGACATGGCCGGCCAAGAATTGCTGGAGTTGGGGCAATTGCGCATTACTCCCGACTTTAGTGCCCTTCTCAGCGGCCAGGTTTCCGCCGATGTGGATCTCAGTCAACTGCTGGTGGTACTGCGAGTTGGAGCTGACGGCGCCATGAATTGGGCCCAGATCAAGCGCGAAAGCCAGGCAGGGGATGATCGCGAAGCGGGAGATTCCCAGCGGGACGCTGAGGGCGGTGCGGACCTCTCGGCGTACTTGTTTTCGGTGCGCTGGAGCGAGGTCACTGTTCGAATCGCCGAAGGCGATGCTGCCGCCGAAGACTGGGCGGGCTTAGGCGGAGAGCTTGAATGGGATGGTTCAACCGGCTTGGGTCACATGAGCTTGGAAGGGGCCATGGTCGAGCGAGCCGCCGGGGCCGGAAAACTCAGAATCGAGGCGCAAGTTGCCGCATCCGACGGAATCTTTAATGACGAATCGCAGATTGTGACGGAGCTCGACTTGGAGCGTCTGGCTCTGGCACCATTGGGGTTTCTATTCGGCGCGGATGCGCAACCCAGTGGCGGTGAGCTGAACGCTACTTACCGGATGGAGCGGAGTGGCGCAGCCCAATGGCGCTTGGAGGGGGAAGGACATGCCGAAGGTGTTCAGATGGAATTGGAAGGGAGCTCACTGCTGTTGCCGAGCGCGAGTTTGATCGCTTCGGAAGGCTCCGGCCGCCCGCACTTAGAGTTTCTTTTGGGCGAAGCTCTGAGCTTGCAATCGAGCGGTCTGCCGCTCCGAAACGATTCCATGCGCTGGCAATTCGATGCTGATTTGGCGTTGCTCAGCGCTCTAAAGCCCGATCTCCTGGGTGGAAACGCAGAAGGCGAGCTCAGCGGCAGCGGCAACTTGCGCGCGCTGGAATTCGGCGCTTGGAATACGACGCTAGATCTTTCGGCTGCGAGCATTCGCTGGATTTCCGGCGAGTCTGCACCCATCGTTCAAAAGGCTGTCACGGTTGCGGGCTCGCTGGTGATGGACGCGAACCACGTCGTCGAGTTTGAGGAACTTGAACTCACAACCGACAGCCTGCGCGCCAAGGCCAATGGTGCGCTATCGTCGCCAAAAATTGAGTTTGAAGCGCGCTTGGAGCAATTGGCACAGGACTTCGATTTTGAGTCCAGTGGATTGGGCGGCCATTTACTCGCTCAACTAAACTTGAACTCCATCGACAAAGCCTGGGAACTGCTCGGAAACGTAAGCGTTGAGGATTTCCAGGTCCAAGTGGATTCGCAGACGCGGTTGTACGATCCCAAGCTTTCGGTCGAAATGGATGCTTTGGTCGATGGAGGAAAAGTTGATCTGAGGCGGGCTGTTTTGGATGGTGAACTCCTGCGCGGAGAATTGCGCGGTCAATTTGAGCAATTGGCCGATTCCAAACAATGGCTCATGCCGAACTTGGAAGGGGAATTCGATTACATCCCCGACAGCCTGGCGCGGCAGTTGTCCGAGCTGATTCCGGTTGAATGGGGCGGCAGCGAAGCGACCGGTATTGCCCTTCAATTGAGCACCTCTGAACCCGCTGATTCGATTGTGTCGATTTTGGATCATTGTTCGGGCAAGGGCGTGCTCGGGCTCGGTCGACTCGTCGTCTTGGGCTTGGAAGTTCAAGGCGATCTTGATTGGAAGCTTGAGCAAGGGAACTTTCAATGCAGCACGGTCGTGGACACCGGTGGTGGGCGCGTGCGTTTTGATTTGGCGACGCCGCTGGGCCTGGCAGAGCGCGGGCCTCGAGCAAAAAACGAAGCGGGCTCGATCGAGTTGGGCGATAGCGAGTCTCCAGTGCCGGGCGCTAGCGCAAACTTCTCAATCGAGGATGTGACTGTGGGTCAAGCGATCGCACCTCTATTGGCTCGAGTGCATCCGCTCTTTGCGGCTTACAACCCAGGCGATGACGAAGAATTCCAGGCTTCGGTGCAATCGGAATTTCAAGTTGAACTACCCGTGCCGTTAATCCAGTGGTTTAGCGAAGGGCAGCAGCTCGATCAGATCGGCATGCGCGGTTTGTTGCAGGCAAGTAACGTCCTGCTCGGGGAAGACGGACCGCTGGCGCAACTTATTGCGGAGGTTGCGGGTGACGATCACGGCGCGCTTCGATTGCGCCCGCTCGAATTCCAGCTTGAGGGCGGTCAGTTGCGCTACTTGCGCCCATGGACTTGGACGATCGACGAGGTGGAAACCAGTTTTGTTGGAAGCGTAGGTTTGGATGGAGAAGTCCGTTTGGACTGGACCATGCCGATCACGCAGAGCTTGGCGGATCGTCGCAACTTGCCCGATTTCCTGGTGGGGCGGGTATTCGAAGTCCCGATTCGCGGCAGCATGAAAAGTCCGCGTGTCGGCATTGTCGACGCCATCGCGGCGCTCGTAAAATCATCATTCGGGTCGGGGCTGCAAGAAAGCTTGCAGGGGATCGCGCCGGCGGGGGGCAAGGGTGCCGCTGAACTGCTGCAGGAAGCAGACAAGCTTTGGGATGCCGGCAAGACTTCCGAAGCTGCGGTTCTCTATCGAAAGCTCCGCTCGGAATTCAAATTGTCAGCGACCTACCTTTTGAACAAGAGTCGCATCAAGAGTCGTAGCCGAACCGAGTGATTCTTAAGTTATCCCGAGGTCATCTCAGGGACATCGCGGGTGCATCACACCAAAGTGTTGCCACAGTCAACCTCCGCAGAATCGCGGGCAAGCGACCGGCGGGGCGCATTTCGAACTCCAATCGACAACAACGGGCCATACGGTCCGTTGCGCAATGCAAGCAGGAAACGCGGGCGGTGGCAACCGCCTAAAGCACAGGCGCGTTAGCGCTCGCGCCGCTCCCCAGGTGCTTGGGGCGGAAACGGCTGACGGGGAACATCGGCTTCAAATTGTTCCAAGACCTGCCGCAGTTGAGTCAGGGTTTGACTGTGATTGGCTTGCCCCGCAAGGTTTTCTATTTCCCACGGGTCCGATTTCAAATCGAATAGCTGCTCTGTGACGCGTTGCCCGGTTTGGTGCTTAATGTATTTAGCTTCGCTACTGCGAGCCATTTGGCACAAACCCGGGTAGCCCTTGGGGTCTCCGATTTCGGCCACGATGCTCGTGCGCCACTGGGGCTTTTCTTCACTCCAAAGTGGAGCCAAGTTGCTGCCTTGGACGGCTGCTGGAATGGCGATTCCGCTTTGGGCGCACAGCGTCGGCAAGAGGTCGTAAAGACCCACAAGTGCATCGGAGCGACGATCGGCGGGAATCTCTTGGGGGTAACGAATGAGTAGCGGTACGCGAACCGTGGCATCGTAGGCCAGGTTGAACTTGGTCCAAACGCCGTGCTCGGACATCATCTCGCCGTGATCCGAAGTGTAGACAACGATCGTGTTTTCAGCTTGACCGCTGCGTTCAAGGGCCTCCAGCACACGACCGATGTTGTAGTCGATCTGGCTGACGTAGCCGTAGTAAGTCGCCAAGCACTGCCGGTGAAGCTCATCGGTGAGCGACATGGTTTTGCGCGCGTCGGCCAAAGCTCTGGGGAGATCGCGCGCTTCATAGTGAAGGTTGGGCGGCAGGCTGAGCTTGTCGGGGTCGTAGCGTTTGACGAATTCCGCTGAAGGAATGATCGGTCGATGGGGACCGTAAAACGAAAGCCATAGGCAAAAGGGCTTCTCCTCGGGAGTTCGCAGAAATTCGATGGCGCCGTCAGCCAAATGGCCGGCTAGGTGCTCGCTGTTGCTGACGTTGGCGCTGCCGACCATTTTGCTGCGCAAAGCAATCCAATCGACAAACTCGCCGCCTTTGGCTTGGCGGACTTTATTCCAGTACTCCGTATGCCCGCCCGCGTCCGCGACAAAATCAAAGCCGTGGGCTTTGGGGCTTTCGACCATGTGGTGCTTGCCGATGTTGGCCGTGCGGTACCCCTCCGCTTTGAAGAGCTCACCAATGGTCACCTCGCGCATGTTTTCGGCCAGCCCGTTGCGAACGAGGCCGTGGCTGCGCGGATGTTTGCCGGTCCAAATGGTGTAGCGCGAGGGCGCGCATTGTGGGACCTGGCAGAAGGCACTCGTAAACTGCATGCCCTCTTTGGCGAGTGCGTCCAGGGTCGGAGTCAGAACCTCGCCATTTCCGATCTTGCCCAGCGCGCGCGCATTGTGCTGATCGCTCATGATGAACAGCACGTTGGGGCGCTCGCGGCCTTTGCCGCCGGTGGGAGAGCGCTTGCCGAAAGACCTTGTCGAAAGGCCCAGAGATGCGGTTGCGGCTCCCGCCAGACCGCGCAGAAAGGATCGGCGGGAGTGGGGCGCAAATGGATTCTTGTGGGGCACAAACATAAGCGCACAATCATAATCGGCAAGTCGGAGTCCCGTAGGGCTCGAATGCCAATCTGCTCTCGTCAGTCATCATCTGAGTCAAGCTCCACCACAGCCGCTAGGATGGGGTATCAAATGGTTGATCGCATCGAGCGAGCATTCAGCCCTGTGCGGACGGACTTCCAGCTTTCCCCCACCTCGACTTTACGCCGGACCGGTTAGGTCCCAGCGCCCCGACCGAATGACTTCCGTGCGACCGCCAGTCCTCTTCGCCCTGGTTGTGAGCAGCGTGGCCCTGGGCCTGATCGCCTGGAGTTTCTTTCGAAGCGATGCAGGCGGGACAGTCCTGATGGTGGACACCAGGGACGAGGTCGACGCTCTGCTTGCGGACCGGACGAAATCCGGCGGCACTGCGGATTCCGGCCTGCCCTCGGATTTCGCTTTCGGTTGGCAGCCGTTGGATGAGGAGGTCGCGTCCAAATACTTTCCAGCATTGCGGCACGGTTTCGAGTTTGATCCCTACGTGTACGTGAGGCGTCCGTCCAATGCTGAATTTTCCAAGCCCTTTCAAGAGCATCCCAGCGGCAAGTGGCTGGTGCGCAGCAACAATTTGGGCTTGCGCATGGATGCGGATGTGGACGAAGCGAACAAGTTGGGGCCGCGAGTGCTCGTCACGGGAGATTCCCATGTGGACGGGGTATGCCCTAACGAAGAGAACTTCACGACGCTTGTGCAGGCGGCACTTTCGACGGCCGTCCCCGACTTGGAAGTGATCAATGCCGGCGTCGGCGCCTACCATTTTTACAACTACCGCGGCGTGATCGAGCGCTTTGCGAATTTGCAGCCGGATGTCTTTGTGGTTGTGGTTTATGGCGGCAACGACTTCGCTCCCAGTTTGCAGCTGCACCGCTATTTTGCGCGTCGCGCGCCGGCCAAGCGCGATGAGGCCGCCAATCAGCGCTTGCAGAAGGATCGCCAAATTAGGCTTGGCTGGTATCCCCAGGAACTGAATCAGGCGCTTTACTTCGGGGCCAATCCCAATGAGGAATCGCTTGCGGTCGATTTGGCTAAGGCGGCCGCAACGGAGATAGACCAGCGTTGCCGGGAGCTTGGAGCGCGCAGCTTGTTCGTCTACTTGCCGCCGGCTTCGCGCGTGCGCCGCGAACGCTTCGCGGAGATGCGCTCCGAATTGATTGAGCGTGCGGGAGTTGCCGAGGAAATGCTGGCTGTTAGTGACCGTTTGGCCGATCAGTGGTTGGCGGCTTTGGGTGAGCTGGGCATCGACTTCATCGACTTGCGCCCCGCGTTTGACGCTGCCGATGAGGATTACTACTGGTGGACGGATCACCACATCAATTCGGCCGGACATCGAGCGCTGGCCGATGTCCTAGGGCCAAAATTGCGCACATGGCTCGATTGATTTGCACTCAATCTGCGGCGCCGGCGCCGATACAAGCGCAGAGGTCAAGGCAGCGGGAACCAAGCTACCGAAATGCTGCTACTCGTTTCGATCGAGAGCGTCCAATTGCTGAATCAACTGCGCGTAGAAGTGCACCATAGAGGTCAAGTCAGTGAGTGCGATGCGCTCATCCACTCCGTGCAAGCGGCTTAGATCCTCAGCCTTCATGGGGATCGGCAAGAAGCGATAGAGGTCTTTCGCGACTCCTGCGTAGTGCCGGGAATCCGTTGCTCCGGGTGTCATATACGGGCTGACAATCGCTTCGGGGAAGACCGCACGAATCGTCGTCGCGATGGTCTTGTATGCGTCGGATTCAATCGACGCGGTCGGGCCGGGCGGCGACAAATCGCCGGCAATCAACTGAACGCGCGGGTCGTCGATCGTGCGCAGCAAGCTTTCGATGACATCTTCCGCGATTGAATCCGGCAGCAAGCGCAAGTCGATGCTGGCCCGAGCTTCGGAGGGCAGGGCGTTTGGCGCCGTGCCACCGCTTACCATGGTAATGGCCGCTGTTGTTCTTACGGAACTGGCGGTGGAGGAGTCGCTCGCCAGTTGGTGAGTCACAAGCGCTTCGAAAATGTTCAAGTTGCCCAAAATCAGGCGCTTGACGAAGGTCATCTCGGCCGCGCAAGTTTCGAGCATCCGCCGCGTAGATTCGCTCAGGCGAGAATCAAACGGATTGGATGCAATTCGAACCAAAGCCCTGGAAAGCACACCAATCGCTGTTTCTCCGCCGGAAAGGGATGCATGCCCGCCCTGTCCCCCGACTTTGAGTTCGACCATGAGTGAGCGCTTTTCGTCGATGCCGATCAAAGCGACGGGTGCCTCCAGCCCGGCAATGATGCCTTGCGCGAGGATCCCACCCTCGTCCAAGGCGAACTGCGCTGCAATGCCGGCGCCGCGCATGTATTCGGCAATCGCTTTGGCTCCGTTTTGACCGCCGAGCTCCTCGTCGAAACCAAATGCAAGGTAAACGGGAACGGGCGGGACGAAGTCTTGAGATAGCAAATGTTCGACGGCCGTCAGAATCGCAATAGCGCTCGACTTATCGTCCAGGGTTCCGCGACCCCAAAGGAAGCCGTCCGCCACGCTGCCGGCAAACGGCGGGTGGGTCCAGGTGTGCACGTCACCGGCGGGGACCACGTCAAAATGAGCCGCCAAGATGACTCCCGGAGCTTGCTCGTCGCGACCGGCCCAAGTGAAGAGCAACCCGTGCGTACCGATCTCGCGCCGGACCAATTGCGAGTGGAGCAGCGGAAATTTGAGTAGCAGGTACTCGCCAATTTGTTTTCGGCCGGCAGTTCGATCGGCTTGGTCCGCGCTCGCAACACTTTCGATGCGCAGGATGCTTCCGAGCTTTTCGATCAACGCGTCCCGATCGAATTCCGGGGCGGTTGTCGGTTGCGCCGCAAATTGTTTTGACGTGATTTGGAGGGCACCGCGAATCAAGATCCAGCTTGGGATCAAAATCAGGCCGGCGGCCAACAGAACCCAAGTGCGGGGCCGTGCAAATCCACTGCGGGGCATGGCAGACGATAGCTCCCGTGCATGCGCGCGTCGATTCGGGGCTTGAGCGGCTTAGCAATTTCCAATCGAGAGCTCGGTTTGCGGCGGCCGAAACGGCTTCACCCCGACTTTGCCGGCTCCGGGGACTATGATGGTGGCGTCATGGCAGAAGTCGACCGACGTTTATTCTTGCTGGCGAGTACAGGCATGCTGTCCTCGTCGTTTGTCCCCGCCCAGGAAGCTGCGCCCCAAGTGGAGCCTGAAGCGAAAGTGCAAACGCGCTTCGCAGTCAACTTGGACATGTGGTGGCGCGAGTTGCCATTCCTTGACCGGATTCGAGCCGCAGCCGATTTTGGCTTCCCGGCCTTTGAGTTCGATTCATGGCGAGAGAAGGATCTGGACGGGGTTAAGAAACTGGTAGAAGAGTTGGGGATTGAGGTCTCCCAGTTCACGGCATGGGGTTTTTCTCCGGGCTTGAACGATCCGGAAAACCACTATCTCTTCGAGCAGGAAGTTCGCGCTTCGTGCGATGCCGCCGATAAGCTTGGCGCGCGCCTCTTGAATGTCGTCGGCGGCAACGACCGCGAGGGCGCAACGAAAGAGGAGATGCACCAGGCGATCATTGAGGGATTGGCGCGCGTTTCGGGATTGGTCGCGGAACGCGGTAAGACCTTGCTTCTCGAGCCCCAGAACACCCGCGTTGACTATCCGGATCATTGCCTTGCTGGCAGCTCCGACGCCCTTGCGATTTGCAGAGCCGTTGCATCGCCCAACGTCAAATTGAATTGGGACCTCTACCACATGCAGATCTCGGAAGGGGATCTATGCGGGCACTTGCGGGAGGGCTTTGATCAAATCGGTTACATACAAGTCGGCGATTACCCCGGGCGGCACGAGCCGGGAACGGGCGAGATTCGTTATGCGCGAGTCCTGCGCGAGGCCCGTGATTTGGGCTACCAGGGCTTCGTAGGCCTTGAATGCAGCCCCAAGGAAAACGAGTCTGTCGCCGCCAAACGCTTGGCCGGCATCGAGGGCGACTAGGGGGCCCTGGGAGCGAGAGAACGGGGCAGGGTCGCGAGCGAGGTAGCGAAGATTGACGGGCGTAGGCGTGAGCGGCGGACTCTCCGGGGCGCTTTAGGCTTTCCAATCGACCGCTGGGGTTGCGGCTCGGGCCCAAGGGATTAGCCTGCCGGGACCCTTTCGCTGTACTTTTTCCTCGCGAGCCTTTGCCTTGCCCGAATGAGTACGCCTCGATTCGTTTGCCCCGAAACGTAAGACCATGTTGATTCCCGCACTCGCGCTCTGCTTGCTCCCCACACCCCAACCCCAAGTCGCTTTACGCGGCCAAGTCAGCGAGCGCTACAACGAAGTGTGCGAGGCACGCGATGCGGATCAAATGCGCGAGCTTTGGTCCAAGCATCCAAGCTTGATCCTGCCGGTCTTCGACGGCGATCTGGAAAGTTCACTGACGCTCTGGGAGAGCAACAAGGAGTCTCCTGATCTGGAGGGAATAGCCAAGCTTCACGAGCGCGCCCTGTGGGCGGCGGGCTTGGCAACGGAAGTTACCGGGCGACCGATCTTTGCAGATTACGCCAGCTCCTTTGTCGGTTGGAATCCCGCAGAGCGCGTCCGTTTTCGCGACGGCCAGAAAGCCGTCTTTGAAGCTCGGCGGGCCATGCGCGAAGGCAATGCGGTCCAAGCTCTCAGTTTGGCCAGCAACTGCCGCGAGTTGGCCATTCCGCTGGGCGATTGGTGGGGAGCGGGGATGGGTTTCGCTTCCGAAGGTCAGGCCTACACCTTGCTGGGCCAGCACGAAAATGCGGTTACTGCCTTCAGCCAGGCGCGCCTGCTCTACAGCCAACTTGGATTGGAGGCTTCGGAGCTTGGCGTGCTGGTCGGCATGCTCGATTCCCTAGAGGCACTCGAGCGTTGGCGCAGGGCCCACGCCGCATGCAAGGCCGCCAACATGTTGGCATTGGTTACCAACCCGGACCTCGCACTCAAGTTGGAAGAGCGCTTGGGCAAGATCGAGGCGAAGTTGTCGGCCAAGTGAAGCGGCGTCCTCGGGGCGTCGCTCGCCTCGATCGCAATCAGCGCGGGAGTGATTTCCCGCGCTTTTTTTTGAGCTGCCCCTATTCGTTTGCTCGGGGCCCGCTCGGAAGACTACTCGCAGATTCTTCCTGACAAGCCGTTGCTGAAGGCCCAGTCGGAAGCTTGCAGGGGGTCGAACAATATCGTTTGAAAGAAGAGTTCGATGCCGGCCAGACTTGCGTCATCGGGAATCGTCAAGCTCTTGCTTCCCACTCCGCCGGCGTCCGTGCCGAAGGCAAAGAGTTTGGATCCGGCCGACCCCACGAGCAGGGTGCCACCCAAGAAGGCGGAGGAATTCGAGCTAGGAGAAACAACGAGGAAGCCGAGTGATGTGGCCGGAGCGCCGCTCGTCACGTACGTGTGACTCGTACCCAGGATCGTGAGGGATTCGGTGTCCAAGCTGAGTGTGTTGGCGCCGCCCATGCCGACTCCATAGGCCTCGTAGGCGCAGGCTTGTGCGTCGGTTTGGTAATCCCAAATTCCGCGCCCGTAGGTTCCGAAGCGAATCACGCCCAAGTCCGCGACGGCTTCCGCGCTCCAATAAATGTTCACCGGAGCATCGTTCTCGGTGATGTCTTGCCAAACGGTATCGGTTGTTCGGCGCCGGTAGGCTGCGTTTTCACCGCCGGCGTAAATGGTGCCGGTGGTATCGGGCGAAGCGGCCAAGCTGTAGATCAACGTGGGGGGCAAGCCCTGACCGTAAGCTTGGAAGGTGGCTCCTCCGTCGGTGCTGCGATAGACCGCCGGGCCGCTGTAGCCGCTTCCTCCGACCCAAACGGTGTCCAGATCGATGGGCGAGGCTTCAATGGCTGTACCGTAGAAATAGTGCGGCGAGGGACCGTTGTTCGCCGATTGCGTCCAGGTCAGGCCACGGTCATTCGTGTACCAAAGCCTGCCGACATTGGTGATGGCATAGCCGCGGTCGGAGTCGAGGGGTGACCATGCCAGCCCGGTCAGGTGCTCGTTGTTGCTGATCTCGAAGCTGTGATTGCCCCACTGGGAATACGTCCAGAAGTTGCCGCTGCCCTTCACGTAATGGTAGAGCCGGCTAGCGCAGAAGAAAAAGTTGCGACGGTCGGTGGGGTCTTCAGCCAGCGCCGGCAGCCAAGGGTAATTCTCGTTGGCAGGGAAGTCCGTTGTGTAGATGTTGGGCCCATTCAAGCCCTTGTGAATCAGAATGAAGCCCGGGTACACCGAATAGACATAGGCGTGCGTCTTGTTTGTTGCAACGGCGTGGCCGTAGTCGCCACTGATCAATTGTTCAAAGTCAACGATCGTTCCGGGACCCGCGGCCGGTTGATCGGCCCACTGCCAACCCTGATCTTGGGCGCCGGCGACGATTTCGTCGCTGTTGTCCTTTGAAGTCAATGTGGTGTAGTACTGACTGACGCGCAAACCATCCAATGACAGGTTTTCAACGGCAAAGAGTCCGTTGGTTGAGCGAAAGAGACCGCCATCGGTGGAGATGTACCAGATCTCGCCGTTGGGTCCGCCCGGGACGACGTCCAGGCCGGGGATATCCGCGTGAAGCTTGCCGGCGGGATTGCCGTAGTACTCGCCCCAGCCGTTCACGTGCGAGAAGTTGTCGCCACCGTTCGTGGAACGCCAGACCTCAACTCCGCCGTAGGCCACTAAGTCCTCGTCGACAATGCTGGCGTTGAGGGTGCCCCA
Source organism: Planctomycetota bacterium (assembly GCA_029259675.1). Taxonomy (GTDB): domain Bacteria; phylum Planctomycetota; class UBA1135; order UBA1135; genus JAJDES01. Next base: position 2,228 of record JAJDES010000560.1, on the reverse strand, counting down.
ATAATCCGTGACGGTGTGCGTGAAGCTCCAAGTTGTGCCCTCGTTGTCCGAGCGGTGCAGGCGCTTGTCGCCCGCTATGGTGAAGACTCCGTACAAGCGCGGCGCACCGGCTTCCGATGCTGTCAGTTCCGCTTGGGTCGCTCCGGCGGGAATGGTGCCGACTACTTGCCAGGTGTCGCCCAAGTCGGACGAGCGATGGGTGCCGTTTTGATTGACAAGATAGATGTCTCCCGCGCCGTTGCGCGGCATCCATGCATCGCCGGCAAAGGTGTTCATTCCCTTGACTTTGATGAAATTGGCGGCGCCGTTCGTGGAGCGATAAAGGCCGTACTTGTAGCCGCTTTGCCAGTAGCGAACGACGATGAAGACGGTGTTGCTTCCATCGGCACTGGTAAAGACTCGCCTGACCTGCGAAACGCTGGGCAAGCCGGCGGGAGTGGTCCAGCTGGCTCCGTCATCGATTGTGCGATGGATTTCGCCACCGTCGGTGGCGCGCATGACGATGTTGGGATCACTGGGTGTCGCTCCGGGGACGACGGCCATCCAATGCGCCCCTCCGCCGATGTTGTCGCCGATATTCGTCCAATTGGTTCCGTTCAAGGACCCGCGCCAGACTCCACCCTTGGAAGAGCCCGCGTACAACTCCGTGCCATCGGGGCTGTGTTGCGCCACATGCATTCTGCCCGCTTGGTTGCGACTGCCGATTTCGGTCCAGCGACTGTTTCCGGCGACCATCATTTGCGAAAGCTGGTTGCGTTTCGTGCGCTGGAACTCGCGATTGTTCCGCTCCAGTTGGCGCCAGTCCGTGTCCGCGTCCGCCCAATGTCGCTCGGCGTACCAAGCCTTGCGTTCCTTTTTGTTCTTGGCTTCGGCATCGGCATCCAAGAAGTGCTCGGTCGGGGCCGGCCAATTCTCGGTGGAGGGAGTTCGTTGCGCGCAGGCGGCGCTGACGAGCAGAAGCAAGGTGAGGCAGAGGCTACGCATGGTTGGAAAGTGGCGTGGAGGCGGAGTTGGGCGCGTTCATTTCAGACTCTAGTTCCCATAGTCCCTTGGTATCGAATGTCACATCCTCAGCTGCAGAATTGAATTTGCAGCGGGAATGGGCAGGACCACATGGGGCTCCAATCGGGAGCTGCCCATTATGAGAGTGGGAGCTGAATGGTGAGCCATTGGGGCGCGGCCCCAAGTCTCGAGGGAGAATTGATTTTAGACCGCTATCCTACGCGACGGGTTCCCCCCAAAGGCGGGTTTTGACCGCAGTGCGCGGGTGGGCCAGGATAAGGCTCTCCCGCTGACCGCTGCCTGCCAGAACAGCTCGGGAGCGGTTTCTGTGGCGCGATTCTCGGCTAGCAAGCCGTTATGGGCGCTTTCAATTCTCGCAAGATTTTGTCCACTCAACTCCCCACGCTTCGCACCAAGGAACCAATGAAGATTACGCAAGATTCCCGGATGCAGCCGAGTTGGGGAATTGTGCTGATTGGTGCCTTTGCAGCGGGGGCGATTGGATGCCACGGCCCGGCGCCGAATCAAACGCAGGCGACTCCCAAAACGATTGCAGCGCAACCGGACCCGCCCGCCACAGCCACGGTCGAGCAGGAGTGGGCGCCGGAGGTGGTCGAAAGCCACAGGCGGATGTTGAAAGAGCTCGCATCGATTCGCGCGAAGGTGGACGCAGAAAACCCGTACTTCGGTAGCGGAGTGTTGGAGACGGTGCACACGGAGCTCGCGAACCTGTCCGACAGCGCGACGTTCTATGACCGTTGGTTTGCGCAATATCGAGTCGGCGTTTTTTCCTTGGATCAAGGGCTGCATGCCCAATCGGTGGAAGCGCTGGAAAAAGCCCATGCAGCCTTGCTCCAAAGCGATCACAAGCAGCGCGAAAACTTCCTGCATCAAACCAAGTTCATGCTGGGATTGGCTCACCTGAGATGGGGTGAAACGCGCAATTGCGTCGCCATGCACACGGCGGAATCTTGCATCCTTCCGATCGGTCCGGGCGGTGTGCACGGAGACAAGTCGGGCTCCGAGGCCGCGTTGGCCTTGCTGCGCGAGGTCTCCGAGGCGGATCCTGCCGACACGCGCTCGGCTTGGTTGATCAATGTAGCCTGCATGACTTTGGGCACCTACCCCGCTGCCGTTCCCCCCTCGGTGCGGGTGGATCCCGGCACCTGGACTTCGGATCAAGCATTCACTCGCTTCTTCGATGTGGCACCGGACTTGGGCATCAA
>JAJDES010000559.1 GCA_029259675.1 Planctomycetota bacterium | reverse complement strand
GCACTCGCTCGCCCTACGACTGGTGCGCGATGTGGCAGCCGCCGACGATTTGGTTCAAGACGCGCTCCTCGCGGCACTTGAGCAGCAGCCCGATGCGAAGAGATCCCTGGCGCCTTGGTTTGCCGGCGTACTCCGGCGCCGAGCCTCGTTTCTTGCGCGCGGGCACGCGCGCCGATCGGATCGAGAAAATCGCGCTGCACAGGATGACGCGACAGCACTCACTGCGCATGCGAGTGGTGGCCCTGCGGACGATGTGGTCGTGCGCGGTGAAGCTCATCAGCGTTTGGTCAATGCCGTCATGGCCCTGCGGGAACCTTATCGGTCGGCACTCCTGCTGCGCTATTACGACGACCTCTCGCCGCGCGACATAGCGCGCCGCAAGGGTCTGCCGCCGGCGACAGTTCGCAGCCAGCTCTCCCGCGCGTTGAACGAATTGCGGAATTCGCTGGATAGCGAATCAGGGGGCGATCGCCGCGCTTGGTGCCTAGCGCTTCTACCCGTCGTCGCGGACAAATCCGCGCGCACAGGATCGCTTGGTCTCACATCCGTCTCACCCCTGATCGCTATGCACATCCTGCTAAAGATCGCCCTGCCCCTAACCGCTATAGCCATCGGAGCTGTCTTGATCGAAATGATTCCAAGCCAAGCCGTTGAGCCCGAGTTGGACCAGCAAACTGCGCTCGATGCGGAGCAAACGCGGGCCCTCACCCCGGAGCGTGCGCCGGCGCCGATCACTCCCGAACAGACAGAAACGGCAGCACTTGAGCGCAGCGCCGAGCGCGTGGCAGCCGCCGTTCCGGCCCCCTCCCAGAAATCGTCACTCGCTCACATTGCAGGTCAGCTTGTGGACCGCGACAGTGGCCAAGCCGTTCCGTATTTTGTCGCCGATCTATACGCCCACGGTCAATTCCTGGAGCGCGTTGAAAGCGATGCACATGGAAATTTTGAAACGACCCAGGGATACGAGAATGGTGAATACGAATGCCACTTGATCGATCGCGATGATGTCAGTCGCGGCTGGGTCATGCGCACCCATGGCATTGAAGTAGGCGCCCCCGATGAGATACGCTCCTTCGCGCATCAAGGCGGGGCTGTCGCTTCCATTGAAGTGGAATCCAGGCCCAACTACAGGCTTCAGTTGCTGGCACCGAAACATGCGCTGGAACAGGAAATCACAGCGTGGCTCAGTGGCCCCGACAGTTACTCGGGCACCAAGGGTGCAACGACGTGGGCCACGCAAGCACCCGTCCGAATGAGTACCGAATACTGGGTGCGCTTTTTGCCCTGCGATAAGCGCTTCTCGACCATAGACGGACCCTGGACACTTCAAATCGAAAGCGCCGATGGGCTTTGGATCGGCAGCACCAATGTGGAGGCGGGTCCCAAGGGTTTTGGCAGCCTCGCCAATGTCAGGCTAGAGGGCTCGTGCAATTTGCAAGTGGAGCTTCGGGCCCACGACAAGCGCACGCTGCACAATCCGCGGCTGGGGCTTCAAGGCCAGGAACAAGGTGATGCTTACGCCGTTGAAGAGGTAAAGGATTCGGATCCTTCCAATACGCGCTTCGCGCTTGGGTCGCTTGCACCAGGCAAGTATCTACTGGTCGCTAGGGCGGACAATGCCTTTGATCAAAAGCTGGAGTTGGAGCTTCACGCGGGTCAAGTCACGCAACACACCATTCAAATGGACGTGCGCGATTTGGATGCCTACGTGCGCGGCGAGCTCACGAGCGTATCCGGACAGTACACGGGCAAAGCCACACTGCTCTTGAACTCAACGAACAACAGCATTTCGCGCAACACCATTGTCGAGTGGGAGGAGCGCAATGGTCGCTGGGTGGCACCCTTTGCTTTTGAAGACTTACCCACGGACAGCTACCGCCTGCAAATATTCAATTGGAATGACTCGCGCCATTGGTCGGGACAGAAAGAAGGCTTGCAAGCTCCGCTCGAAGGCTTGGTGCTCACCTGTGAGGATGAATCGGAGCTGCGCAATTACAGGTTTCATTTGAGCGTCGAGCCGAGCAGCCTGCCCCCCGATTACGTGCAGCTTCAATACTCCATCGGAGACTCAAAATCCGGTGCAACTCCTCGCCGCTTTCAGCGCGAGCATGAAATTTCAAACGTCCCCACGGATCAGCCCCTGCAGTGGTGCCTACGGGCCGAGGGTTTTCGACCCATCTGGGGTGACGCCGGCGATTTCCCAAGTGGGCCGCAGGATGCGGAAGCCCATTTCGAACTCAAGGCCGGCTGGGGCGCTCGCTTACTGGCCATCCGCATCGAAGCAGGCTCCGAGCAGCCCCTCGCCGGCGCGCAAATCTTCTCCAATGGAAAGTCCCTGGGGACAACGGACTCCAAGGGCTGCCTGGAATTGCAGCTCGAGAGCGAAGCGACTCAGTTCAGCGCCAAGCACCCCAGCTATCCTCGCCTCGCACTCACAGGCGGAGATTTGGATTTGCTCACCGGCACGCTAAGCCGCGATCCGATGGTCCATCGATTGGAATTCGAAGCCCAATAACCGCCGGCTCGGCCCCCCAAGCTACAGCTCAAAGATGGTTTGAGCGCGTTCCGTGATGCCGCCCTCGGTGATATCAAAGTAGAGCGTCCACGCGCCCCCCATGTGAAACAGCATGCCGCGCGCGGAGTGACTGCCGTCAGCATTGGGAATCAACTCCGGCTGAACATTCATGCCGTGCCCGTGGTGCGGCATGGCGGCGTCCACCGCCACTCGACATGTCGCTTCCGGTAGGGATTCGCCATTGGCGCGCCGAACCCGCACGCGAACCTCGAAGGGTTCGTTCAATGGCAACGGCTCTGGCAAGGTGCACCAGCGAACCACGTAATTGCCCGCATTCGATGCCTGCTCGCGCCAAAGCAGCGCTTCCGAGTTTGCCGGCTCGGTTAACGCGAGCGAGTCCATCCCAAGGTCTGCGGGCGAGCCACTTGAAGGCATGCCAACAGCGGGCGAGGTCGCCTGAACACCCTCCGGCGCAGCATCCGGCGTATCGGAATGCTCCGCCGGGCCCGCGCAAGCGACGCATACAAAAACCGGTCCCAACTTTCCCATCGCAGCTCGAATGAGTTGACCAAGCACGGCGGCCGATGAACGGAAAGGTTCGAGCATGTCGCTTAGGTTATGCATGGACTGGGGTTCAATTTTTTGGGCGGACGGGGAGGCTCCGTTATCGCGACCGTACCGCGCGCGAGCTCGCATCGCGAGTGGGTTCGACATACAAGCGCGGTCCGATGGCGCAGAAAAAGCTGCCGTTCGGTTGAAAGAGCTGCAGGCGGTGGTTGCCGTGATCCAAGCAGATCAAGCGGCCGAACAAATCCGTTGCAAGGCCCCGCGGACGAAAGAATTGACCCGCGCCAAGTCCCCGCCCGCCCCATTCGTGGAGCAGATGACCCTCGTCATCAAAGAGCAGCAACATGTGCCTGCCGGCGTCACTCACGTACAGCAGCCGCTGACCGGCGCGCACCTCGGCACCGCCGTGAATCGAACCACTGGATGGTGCTACGGCGAGGGTTAGGCCATGGGGACGACTGCGAGTGTCCTCCTCCGCATTGCGGCCGCTGAATTGAAATAGGCTGCGGCCCTGCAAGTTGAAAACTTGGATCCGCCGGTTGCCCTGATCGACGATGTAAATGCGCTCGGCATTCTCATCCAAGACCAAGTCCGTCGGTCGCAGAAATTGCCCGGCTTCACTGCCGCGACCACCAAATTGGTACAGCAACTTCCAGTCGGGATCGAAGCAAAGCACCTGCTCGCCGCGACGGTCCAAGAGATAAATGTTGCCGGTCCTATCGCGCTCGATGGCAATCGGTTCAAGCGAATCGAGTTCTGAACCCTGCGCAGCCAAAACTGCCGTCAAGTCCACGGATTGAACCAAGCGATGCCTAAAGGGATCGAAGCGAATGCCTTCGCCCGGCTTGCGCTCCAATTGAAAAACTTGCACACGGCGACCACTTCCGTCGCTGGCCCAGATGGTCCAATCGCGGGCATCAAGCTTGATATCCGTAACTTCCAAAAAGCGATCCACAGCGGGCCCGTAGCCCCCGAAGCGAGAGATCAAGATCGGTCCCTTGTCCTTGCGGCTGATGTCGTAAACGAGAACTTCCTGCGTTTCGGGCTCAATGGTGGCGAGCAAGTCCCCGGCCGTATCCATCGCCATTCCGTAGTGCCCCGTTGTGCCGCTGAACAGCGACAGACGCGCAGCGAAATCGCGCGCGGGCCCATCGGCAATGCCGTAGAACTGCGCGCGGTCCGAGCGCGGCTCCACCAATACAGCTCGGCTCCCGTCCGGATGAATGGCCAAACCCCTTGGGTAGTGCAACAGCCCACCGCCTTCTCCCGGCCGGATGGCGTGCACGCCCCACTCATAGGCTTGGCTGTAATCGGAACCGAAGGCTTGCACGCGGTGATTTTCTGAATCGACGACGTACAACAAGCCTCGGAAGCTAGCCAGCCCCGCAGGTCCTGAGAAAAAACCGGGGAAGGGCCCCCACTCGCCCACGCTGCGCAGATAAGTGCCGGCTGCATCAAAAATCAACAAGCGGTGGTTGCCGGTGTCGGACACCGCAAAACCAAAATTGTGAAAGCAAGCGTCCAGGGGACGAATCATTTCACCGGGGCCTGACCCATAGGAACCGATAACCATCTGCAGGGCGCCGTCCGCACCGTAAAGCTGCAAGCGACTATTGCCCGTGTCTGCGACCAGCACGCGGCCGTCCTTGGCGTCGAGTCCCATGGGTGCACGCAATTGTCCGGGCTGCATGCCACTGGAACCGATGTGCGAAACGAATTCGGGCCGCCCCGCTTTCAACTGCCATTGCACAATACGATCGTTGCCGGTATCGGCCACGTACAGGAATGGGCCGTCGAGAGCAATGCCACTGGGCTCGCGCAACTGGCCGACACCACGCCCGTAACTGCCGAAGCTAAAGAGTCGAGCGCCGTCGGGAGCGCGAACGCTGACGCGGTGACTGCCGGCCTCCACGATGTAGATACGTCCGTTCGTATCCACAACCGCATCCATCGGCTCCACCAAAGCGTCCGCTTGCCCCCGCCAGGGCCCGAATCTTTGGAACTCCGAAACTTGGTTCGCAGCGACGGGCGCCAGGGCAACCAGCAATATTTTGAGGGCCAATAGCATGCCCCGAGAATAGCGCAGCCACAGCCGCTCGGGCACCCGCACGGGCCGGCAATCCGCGTTGCGCGGGCCAATCAGTGACTTGCGCGCACAAGGATTCGTGAAGCTTCGCCAATAGCTGGACGCCCAGCGACGAACTTGCCGCCCCGCTGAACACGATCTGCGTTATTGCCCCGCGCTTGGGTACAAGCCAAAAGCTGGGCTCATGATCGCTGCCACCTCAGAAAAGTGGCCCGGCCCCATCAATCGCGTGGCTTGCGAGCCCAAGAACGGAGCCGAATAGCACGCGCCTCATTTCGAAGGAAAAACAATGGCACCTTCTCGGTCGAGAGAGTTGACGGAGTTGGATGCCCAGGTGCCGCACATCCATTTACGAAACAGAGTACAGCCTTCCTACTTGCCGGGCCCCTGTACCCGGTTCCAAATGTCCGATCGCAATGGCAAGACCAACTCCACAATTCCCTCTTCGATAGGCTTTGACCGCCATGCTCCCCCTCCGGTCTTCAAATAATTTTCGACAGAACCCACTGGTCTTGATGTCCGCATGAAAGCACGCCATGCATAAAACAAACGCCGGCTCAACTGCCGGGGCCGTCGGCACCAGCGACTCGTAGCCGTAGGAAGATCCCATTATCGAGCAACCGCAAGGAACGATGAACTTAGCCGAAGGAGCATCAACCTCCAGGATTCCTTGCGAGCGATAAAGCGCGGAACTTTCAACGCCATTTGTTACGCAAAGTCGTTGAACCCAAACAGATGGCTTTGTCACGCGATTGAATGGCGCGCAACCTTCGCATGACTATTTGTGCATCACTTAATCTGCATTGCGTTCTCACATGCAGTCAAGTCGATGCAGCACAACTCTGTGGCTTGCATGAGCTCGGCCTTAATTATCCAATCGCACTTGCACGTTGGGAGATGAGCCTTGTTCCACACGGCCTCATTCACCCGTTCGCATTTGCCGCTTGGTCCCCCCAGTTAATGGCGAATGGATGTCAATCAACCAGCGAGCACCTTCGGCTTCCCGCCGAAGTGAATCGATTTCCAGCGGTTTGCACCGCTTGACCCGACTCCTATAGGAGGACCCTCGTGACCACAAGAATGAACGGCCTATTGGCCATGCTCGCATTTTCAATGTTGCACGCCCCGGTAAGCGCGCAGCTCTTCATTGACGATCAAGACGCGCTTGAATCAGGCCTGACAGCGCCACTCGCGTTTGGTGTGCTGTCATTAGCCGGAGATCAAATTCAAGGCGGGCCGATAGGCCTCTCCTTGGGCCAGGACTTGCCGGCGGCACTCGATGTTGCCATTTACGAGGAAACGCGCCCGCTCGACCCAAATAACACCGGAACCCAAGTTCATTCGATCGTCGAGGCATTCGCCCTATCCACTTTGGACGCCAATTTCCCGGGCACCGTCACCTTGACATATCAGTACGCGGCCCCGGTCGGAACTCGCGAATGTGACCTGGCACTCTTCCAATTCAATTGGGGCTCCGGGACTTGGGATTTGCTCAGTGCGACCCAAGACATGGACAACAACTTGTTCACAGCGCGAGTCTCCGAACGCAGCCTGATCGGCTTGGGCGAAATCCCCGTCCCTCCCGCGCCAATTCTGCTACCGCTTCCCTTGCCCTGGGATCTCCTGCGCATGGGTGGCGCCCTCGGAGCCGGTGCCGGAGCCGTGTGGCTTATGCGCAAACGCAAACTGCTGCTGGGAGCCGCCGGAGCGTTAATCCTATTCGTCAGCTTGCCCCAGGCCACCAGCTTAACAACGAGCAATTGCAGGCCTGTCAATTACGCCAAGCGCATCATTGGCCCGTTGAATCAGATTCCAGGCATGGTTGGCGGACAGGCAGTCACGCTTTGCTGCTTGGCCTTTGATGTCTGCAAATATGACGGAACTGGCAATGCCAAGCTGCGCAGCAATTGGAATTGCACCAATGCCGTTCAATACGTCGTTGATGGCTCATTGGATATGCCGATACCCATCCCCGGCGCCACCCCCATCCCCGGCTATGACAAGAATACGGACGCTTTCTACGACTGCGCCGGACACGCCCTCCTGGGCGATACAGTGATTCCGCTCGACCCCGATGGGGACGCCGGAAAAATCATTGAAGATGACTACGACTGCAAAGGACCGGCAACGGGCTGCGGCTACAAAATTGGAGACGTCGTCACTTACAAGAAAAACGGCAAAATCACCCACTACGCAGTTGTTTGCGAGGTCGACGACCAGGGCAAAATCAAAAAGCTGCGCAGCAAATGGGGCAAAGGTCGCAAGTACAAGCACGGCCTAACCAATGTGCCCGCCGGGTATGGTGCTGCCGATCAGTGCTATCGCAAGAAGGTCAAGTGCGTAGAAGAAAAGCAACACAAGGAGCCTGCGGACACCGGTGGATCCACAGGCGGCAGCGGCTCAGGCAATGGAGCCGGCGCCGATGCCGAATCCGGCAAGTCCAAAGTGGAAGCTTCCAGTGACTCCGATCCCGAGACCGTCATTACGGTTAAGAAATAGGCCGGTGTGATATGGCAAAGGTCGCCGGAGCACAGGTTTCGGTGGCCTTCGCCATGCAGCCCCATGCGCTTGCAATCGCGCTGAACGGCAAGTCGTCGGCTTCCTGATCCACCCGCACTTGGTCTGGCTTCCCTAGCAACCTTCAGGAACTGGATCTTGTCGCCCCCCCCCCACTGCCCTAACAATGGAGCGTCACGTCGCGCATCGCTCATCGAATCCGGATTCGCTCTGTTCCTGAGCTACGGCGCGACCGATACTCTTCGGCATGGAATCGGAACCGGTAGTGGTGTTGCGCGGCTCGATGGATCGGCTGCGCGAATCCCAGCGCGTTCTGAAGGAGTCAGGGATTGCGGCCCAACTTGTGCGCCCGCCGGAATCCGATCCCGATTCGGGTGGCTGAAAGGTAACGCTGTGGCTCGCGGTCGCGAGTTCGGAAGCCCATGCGGCCGTGGCCGTACTTCAGCATGCGGAGCGCTCGGGTATGACGGCCGAAGAAGCCGCCGCCGCCGACGCGGTCATTGACTTGGACGCGGATGAGAATTCCTGTCCCGCCTGCATGGGCACGATCCCGCGCGGATCCCCAAGCTGCCCCGATTGCGGTTTGCGCCTTTTTTAGGTGAAGCTCCGAGGGCTTTCTCGTCCTTCGACTTCTCCCTCGAGTCGGTAGTCGTTTCGACTCTTCTGCCCGCACCTGGGCTTTGATTCCAGCGCTTGCTCGCGCGGGCCGAATTCGAATGTGGGCCAAAGTCAGAAACCCGTGCGCCGCGAGAGAGTCCGTGGTTAAAGGCAGGGTGCTGGAGGATCTTGCCCGGAGCCGTATTCTGGACC
>JAJDES010000558.1 GCA_029259675.1 Planctomycetota bacterium | reverse complement strand
CCCCTTCGCCTTGGACCGGGCCGGTCTTCACGTGTATGCCGAGAACGTGCAAGCCGGCTGCATCGCGGCGAGCGTGAAGGATTGGCTTGCTCAATTCCAAACTCTGAACATGCACGTCGCCGTTGCTGAGATTTACATTTTGAATGTTGGCGAATAGTCCCCCCAGGCCGGCCAAAACTTCACCTTCGGGCTTGGCTCGAAAGGCGACATTCTCGATCGAGATGTCGGCGCCAAAACCGCCCGCAAGGTCGAAGTCGACGGGACTGCGCCTGCGCCAATTCAAAACGGCGTCGAATTCGGCGTGGGCGCTGCCGCCCTCCAGTTCTTCACCGTCGATATTTGCGGCGAGCGAAGGCATGAATTCCGTCAGGCCCGCTCCGCGAATGCCGCTCATGTCGAATTCAGCTTTGAATTCGGGACGGTCGAGGTAGGGCTGCAGGAAAAGTTGAACGGAGAGCTCTTTGGCAACCGGCTCCAGGGCGCCCGTGACTTCCAATTCGATCGGAGCCAAGCCGGCGGGCTCCGGATCGAGCAGCACCAGGGGCTTCTTGTTGCGCAAGTGAATCCTCAGCGTGAGGGGCTTGGCCCCTTGCTGCGATTCATCGCGGAAAGCGAAGCGGTCGATGCCAACATCGAGAGTTCCCAAGGTCACGCGCGGCAGTTCACCGGCCCGATTGTTCTTCATTCGGGTTTGAACCGCAGCGACTCCATCACCTTCGTTCGTGGGAGGATCCGACGCTTCTTCAAGCGACGGGTCCTCCGCTTGATCGCCGGGGGAGGGCAGTGGTCCCGGGGTTGTCGCTTGTGATTTGGCCGATGCAGCCGGGGGAGCATCCAGGGCAAAGCCCGCCACTTCAATGCGACTCGCACTCGTCTTGCGCGCATCGAGTTCGAGTCCGCGCAGAGCGACTTCGTCAATTGCGTAACTCGTCTCGCCCGCACGGGGCAGAGTCGCTTGCAGAGTGGCGGAGCGCATGGACAGCAGCGCTCGCTCGCCGTCCGCGAAGTTCAATTCGGATGCTTCGAACCAAGCCACGCTTTGGCCGTCTCCTGCTGCGCGCAGGCCTCCGCTCAAATCCAAAGCAAGGGATCCATCGTCAAGCGTGAACTCGACGCCGGGTGGCAAGTAACTCGTAAGTTCACCGCCGTGGATGCCGCTGCCGCTCAGCTTGGCCGCAAAACGGATGTCGTTCGGATCCAAGCTGAATTCACCCGCCATGCTCAGCGCACGCAAGCTTGCGCCCGCTGATAAATCAGCTCGGAAGTTTGCGGGCTGACTTCCATCCGTGTGAACCCCTTCGACCGACAGTGAGGCGATGAGCGCCGTTTCGAGCGGGGTTGCAAGACCGAGGTCGGACCACAAAATGCGCGCGCCTTGGATGCGAACGGCATCCACAATTGTCGTGCTGGGGGAAGTTGCCGGCGCGACGTCCCGGTCTTGCGCGGGTTTCGAATCCGCGACGACCGGAGCCTCGTACGTGGGCTCGCCCGAAGCAGCGGATGAGGAAGAAGGACTGAGCTTAAGTCGCGCGAAGTGGATCACCCCGTCGGCATCCCGCGCCAGACGTATGCTGGGTGCATCGATCAGAACTTCGCCGACATGCAGGCCGGAATCTCCCACACGCAGGGATGCGAGTCGCAATTCACCGAGCGCCAAATCCGGTTCCGCTGACTCGCCGTCCGCACGAAAGTTGACGTCGCGCAATTGCGCTGTGATTTCAAATTCTTCCTGAACCTTGCGCGCACGGCTTTCCAGTTCAAGTGAAAGCGAACCTTCGCGCAGTTCCGATTCGATTCCGAGCCTGGTCAAGTAGGGACCGAGCGCTTCGGTTTGAATCCCGCGCCCCTGAACTTTTAGGTCAAGCAGTAGGTCGAGCTCGCCCGGCTCGATGGTTGCCTCTCCCACCAGCAGGAGCGACTGGATGATGCCCGCGGAGCGCAGCCCGCAGCGGATTTGCGCGCGCGAACTTTGCATCGGAGCTCCCAAGGGCAGGTCCGAAAGTTCCACGGCCAAATCCTGAAAACCGAGCACCGCCGGGGGCTGCACGGATTGGTCAAGAAAAGTGGCGTGCTCCCACGACAAGCTGACATTCAACGATCCGGGAGCGCCGGGCGGCAGCATGGCATCGACACCGATTGAGAGGGGGCCGGCAGCGGGCTCAAGCTCAAGTTTGGCGGCATCCAAGTAGGGTTGGATGGCGGAAAATTCGAACTCGTTGAGCGCAATGGCCAGCCGCGCGCTGCGCGTGGGTCCGAAGGGAATCAGGTCCCCGCCAATCGATATCTTTTCGATCAGGCCGGGAGCCGCGAATACTCCCTCGAGTTGGGCTCGTTGCTCCAGTGCGGCCGGCAAGTACGCCAGGTGGCTCAAGCTGACGCTTTTCAGTACGGCAACCAAATCCGCCGCTGGCTGAACGCTTTCATCGCGCAGGGCCACTTTGCCGTCTTCGATCAGAAAGTTGTCGAGGACGAAGGCCGGTGGATTGCCGCCGACTGTGCTTGTTTCGGGTTCGGGTTCTTCGCTCGTGGCGATCGAACTGACAGGCTTCCAATCGAGCCCGGCAATGCGCATGGCGCCGTTTTCAAGTCGGGTTGCACTGGCGCGCATCCCGCGGAGCTTCACTGCGGGGATCCGGATCGGACCGGTTCCAAGTTCGAGTTGAGCGCCGAATTCTTCCGTGAGCAGGGCCATTTGCCCGTCGGCGGAAAGCTCCATGTCACTCAGGCCGAAGTCGATCTTTGTCGCGGGCTCTTGCTCGCTGCCAGATTGAACGGAAACGTTGCCACTGAGCTCGAATGAAAGCTCTTCACTGCGCGGCGTGATTCCAAGCGGCGCGAGCATGTGAGCGAATTCGCCGGGGTAAAGCCCGACCATCTGAGCCGCAAAGTCCGCCTTCACAAGTTCGGGACTGTTTTCAATTTCTGCCGACATGCGCAGGACGTCTAGCGAACCGGGCACGGACAAACGCAGTTCGGCGCGCGCCGGACGCTTGCGCGAGCCCACATCGGAAACGCGCACACCCGCCTCCAGGTTGTAACTGCGCGCGGGGGTCAAGCTGCGGTCCAGGAAATGAACCCGCACTTCTTGCAGGCGCAGGGCCGCGAGCACGACGGGCAGTTCCAAATTCAGGGGCGCAGCAATCTCCTCGCCGCTATCCAAGGGCTCGGGGCCCTCAACGGTCTGCTCTTCGGTGTCGAGGGGGGAGGGGTCTTGCGGAGCTGCACTCGATTCGGCGCCGGATTGAAAGGGCGAGCGGAATTGCCCGGACCCGGTGCGTTCGACGAACACATCCAGTCCGTCGATTTCAGCTCGGCTCACACGCGGCCGGCCGCTCAAGATGGACGAATAGTCCAAGTCAAAGACCAAGTATTCGGCGTGCAGCGCTTCACGTTCCTCGCCGGCGGAATCCTTGCCGCGCAAGGAAAAGTGCGTAAGTTCGATTTGGCCGGAAAAGACGGAGAAATCCAACTGTTCGTAGGAGGCCTCGCACTGGCCCGATTTCGCCCAGGATTCCAGCAATGAGGGCAGGGCCAAGGGCACGGCGATGCGCAGGAGCAAAGCCAAAATCACCAATGAGATTGCGATGCGCAGCAGTCGGCGGCGCCACTTGTGAGGTTTCGCTTGCGTGCTCATTGATCCAACGAGGGGGCTTTCGCACGGGCGCGGGCCAATTGCGAACGACGTTCGCTTTCCTCCGCCATGGGATCGTAGGCGCCCATGTCGGCGCCGTTGCGCTTCAGCCAATCGAAGGCGCGCACGCGAGCACCGGGATTGGAATCTTCGAGGAAGATCCAATTCTCCAACTCAATTCGCAGTTTGAAGGCTTCCAAACTGCCCGATTGACTTGCGATTTGGCGCACCAAGATTGCCAGTCGTCCGACCTCGCCGGCATGCATCAAGAGGATGCCCGAGAGTTCAGGCGGCAGAGGAGGATTGGAAATTTGCAGCTGCGACAAGAGCATGTAGGCCTCGCGCTCAAGCATCCAGCCCAGGGATTGCGCATTGGGGTGTGCGGCCAAGTCCGCCTTGGAACTGAGCGCGGCGGCGAGGGCCGTAAGAACGGCATCTTCGGCGGAAAGCGCCAAGTCCAGGGTCAGGTCTGCTTCCGAATTGGACGCCAAAAAGAGTAGAGCCGAGCGGCGCAAGCGCGGTACCTCGAGTGCGCCCAGGGCACTTGCCATGGTTCGTCGCGCAGTCCATTCCGATTCAATCGCGTCAATCGGACCCGCTTCTTCGTCGGGACCCAACTGTTCGCGACAGACTTCGAGCGCCGCCTGAAAGTCGGGCCCCTGCCCGGCGTGAACTTGAATCAAGACCCCGAAGGCTCCGGATTTGGACCCAAAGGGGGAGTGAAACAGCAACAGTAGCGGGCGCTCACTCGCTCGAGCCTCAAGCACGATCAATTCGCGCTGCAGCACTTTGTCCGGCTCGCCCGACTCGGCTTCGAGGTCTAATTCCGCTTGCTGCTCGGCCCTGCGCGGCACGGCCAAGTCTTCCACCACCAGGGCCAAGCTCGGATCTCCCTCGCTTTCGTGCGAAACGTGCAATTCGATCTTTTTGCGAACGGCGCCGAGGTCGGGCACCTCCATCCAATCTTCGCTCACGCCGGCGAAGGCGACGGAGACGCCATCCAAAAGCGCTCCGTTGATCAGAGCCAGTTCCAGTGTGCGGCCCCATTCGCCGCCTTCCAGTGCTTCGATCGACTTGGTTGCGGACTCGCCGGCGCCGATCAGGGCGCCGCGCGCAAGCAGAGCGGACGAAAGCAGTGGAGCGCCGCCCCGCTCGGCACCGATCAAGCGAGTGTGAGCGGAAAGCGGATCGAGCCCCGAATCGATGGGCATCGACTCGATGTAAAACACGCGACAGGTGGCAAGTGTCCCCTCGGTCTTTTGCGCGACGGCCAAGCCGCCGCTGGGGCCCGACAGTGGGGAGCCTGCGTAGTGCCTGACTTCGACCTGGAGCTTGGGGGCCACAAGCGGCCCGGATGGAGTCGTGGAGCGGCAAGCGGCCAGCACGGCGAAAACCGCCAATGCGCCGCAGCGGACTCGCACACGAGGGGGAAATTGGGTCTTTAGCATGGGCGTCCCCCAGTTCGGGGCCGAGCATCTCAACACGCCTCGCGCCGTCTGTGAAGTCGGCTCCAACGGGGCAATCAGTGTGAGCGGCGGCGCCATTCGGCTTGCGCCGCAGGCGAGCCGTGCCGCGTCCGAAAACGCCTCTCACAAGGCGCCCCCCAAGGCCGACTTGGGGCCAATGGTCCATGCGAACGTGCTGCGAATCCCCATTCTTGGGCGAACCGAATTCGCTCCCAAAAAATACGCATAAGTGCGATCGCTTCATCTCGGTTGCGCCGCGTGTGTCGAAATCCCACGGCTCACAGGAGATTTGGTCCGTTGCATTGCTGCGCGACTCGCTCGTATGGGGCAGGATCGGGGCATGGCAGCCGAAACTGCAATAGGAGCCCACCAACAGCGGGGTCGAGTCCTGTGGAAGCTCTCGCGCTGGTCCGTGGTTCTGGTGCTATTCCCACTGGCGGCCAAGTGGTTTTGGCTATCCGAGGTGACTTGTCATTTTCGTCCTGAACTCGCGTTGATCCTGTCCGCCCTGGGGCTTGCGGCATTGTTGCTTCGCCACCCCAAGCAAGCCCTGGCGCTCACCCTCTTGGCAGCCTGTTCCGGCTGGAGAACCGCGCGCCTCTACTTGCCGACCGAACATCCGCCGGCGGTGGGTTCACCCCTGCGCGTGGCCAGCGCGAATTTGCTGTGGGGCGAGGACAGCATGGGCGGTTTGACCCGGTGGTTGCAGGCCGACCAACCCGACCTCGTGTTCCTGGCCGAGGTGGATCTGGAGCGCCTGCGGACTATCGAAACGCTGGGGAATCTCGGTTACGAGCATCAGTTGATCTGGCCGCCGACGAACAAGTGGACGCGGGCGACCTGGGGCCGAGCTTTGATTTCTCGCCGGCCATTCGTGCGCGCGCGCGTTGCGGGGCCGCAATCGAGGATCATGGATGTGAGCTTGGAACACGAGCGGCGCGAGCTGCGCATTTTGGGCGCCCACCCCATGCGTCCCGGGCGCAGTCACCGCATTCGCATGGGCGACGAAACTCTTTCAGCGCTGGGGCAGTTGGCGGCCGAAAGTGCGAACGTGATCGTAATCGGCGATCTGAATCTGACCGAGAACACTCCGCGTCACTGGAATTTGCTCGAGCAAGCGAGTTTGACCGATTCGCGCATGGGGCGCGGGCGCATGGGAACTTGGACCGTGCGCGTTCCGATCATCGGACTGACCTTTCCATTCCTGCGCATGCCCCTGGATCACGTGCTCTTGGGCGAGGACTTGACGGCTACCGAGCGCTGGCTCGGAAGCAACATCGGTTCCGATCATTTGCCCATTGCGGCGGACATCTGCTGGACGGAGTAGGCTCCGAATTTCCCCGAAAAGCGCTAGTAGGGAGCGATCATGCGACCGAGCGCGCGCAGGGTGGCTGCTAGAAAGCCACCACGTTCATGGGACCACGCGACGCCCTCAATATCGCTCGACTGCGTTTTGCGCGCCCTTTTGGTCGGCGCTTCAAATAGACCGGCTGCAGCCTTTGCGGAGCTGGTGTGTGCAACCTTGACGATCGCCCCGAAGATGCGTTCCAGCTCGTCGCAATCGAGCCACACACCGTGACTGCGGCAGTAATCGACGATAACGCCGGTGGGCCGGTCGCGATGGCGAAATTGCTTGCGCAGCATGAATTCTCCGCAACTCAAGCAGGGGATGTAGGCGACTGGTTGATCGCGAAGGTCCGGCGTGACAACGCCGCTGCTCATTTCGCTAAAGAGCGAGTTGCTCTCATCCTCCGCCATTTTGCACAGGCGTTCAAAGATGCCTGGTGTAACCCAAACTCCGTAGCACTTGCTGCACTCGATGACATCGCTGGGGCCCAAGTCGCGGTTGCGCAGTTGCTCCTTGCAACGCGGACACTTGCTGTCCGCGGGGAGAGCGGTTAGCGCCTGCGGATTGATCTCAATGCCGCAGTGCTTGCAGTGTTGGGAATCGCCCTCGAGTCGGTGCATGCACTCGGGACAGAGTGTGCTTTCACGGCGGTCCTTGTCGTCCAAGGCGGCCAAGCAGTAGCCGCAGGCTTCATCGTCGGGTCCGACGACTCCTCCGCAATGGGTACAGCGCAAGCCTTCCACGGGCAGTGGTTGCTTGTTGCCGACGTCGAGCAAGTCATTGCAAAGGCAGCGAATGCGGCTACCCGGGGCGAGGTGGCTGACGTCGAATTGCCGGTGGCAAGCGGGGCTGGCGATTAACTGCACGGTGAGGCTCCGCCATCGAATCGACCGCGCTCAGGGCCCAAC
>JAJDES010000557.1 GCA_029259675.1 Planctomycetota bacterium | reverse complement strand
AGGGTGGTTTCAACGGCGTGCCGCGGGGCCACGCGACCGTCATTCAATCCTCGTTTGAGGTTTTGGACGTGTTGGCGGATGGACGCGGCCATCGCGCTCCAACGGCGCAACATTTGTTCTCGTTCGCGCGGGGTTGCGTGGGGCTGCTCTGCGCTCTGCGTCAAGAAATCGACCTGGGGACCGGAGCGCGGATCGATGTTCCATGCGACCAAATCGAGTTCGATCATGACGCGCTGCTTTTGCGCGTATTCGAGTAGAAATGTGTGCGTTACACGGTCCTCGTCCGAAAGCGTGTCCGCGGGGATGGAGCGCAGGTCCTCGGCCAGAACTTCCATACGCCGACTCCACTGCGAGCGAGCGGCTTTCGATTGATCCTGCAACAGAGCGTGGTAGCGGGCATCACCCTGGTTGGAGGCAAAGATCGGATGGCGTTCCAGGTGCCACTCCCAAGCTCGTTGTGCGATTTCAGCCAGTTCCGGACGCTGGATTTCGCCCGCTACTTCTTGCCATGGATCGGGTTCCAGCGGGGGGCTGAAGCAGGCTCCAAGGCCAAGACCGAGGGCGACGGCGCCCAGTGCTGTGTAAAGAAGTTGTGCAGTTAAAAGGAATGGCCGCCAGGGGCCCAATTGTCGCCGGGAGTCCTTGTGGGAGGCTGCCGAAGCGCGGCCTCGATCCGCATCGCTTGAGAAAATTGCGGGCGTGGGCGCCACTCGCAAATTTTGCCTGGAGATCAACTGGGCAGGTCGGAATTGCGATTGCGAAGCCGAATTCTTATCCAGGTTGATGGCTGAGCGGCCGGAGTGACAAATGGGGCGAGTGCGCGGCATGTGGTGTTCCTCGGTGGGTTGGTGGTCCCTTTCGAGTAACGATCCTAGCAACCCGGGCCCGCACTGTTTCTTTAGAGCCCAAGAATGCTGGCAGCATTGTCAGAGTTGAACCTGCGCCAGAGCAGCGCAGACGGCGCGATCCTTGGGTGACGGTCCCCAGCCCTAGCCGAGCGGGTGGTCGCGCGGGTGTCCAAGCGGATGGTGCCGCGAGTGCGGCTCCCGTTTCGCGGCGCGTCGCAGGATCAAAAAGCGCCGGGGCGCAAATCGAGCACGCGGGCGAGAGCGGCGATCACCAGGCTGTGGCGCATGCGTCCCGAGGCGATTTCATCCCGCGCGGCGGCTTCGCTCAAAAGGCAGACCCGAATGTCTTCCCCCGGATCGAGTTCGAGCTCGTCCGTGAGCACCGCTTCCTCCGCCAGCCAATGGAAGCACGTGTTGTCGTGAAAAGCCGGGTTGGGCTCGACGCTGCCCAGTGCGGTCCAGCGCGTCGATGTGTAGCCCGTTTCCTCGCGCAGTTCGCGTTTGGCCGCGTCACCGTGAAACTCACCCGGATCCACAACTCCGCCGGGAATCTCCGTCGTGATCAGCCGCGGCCCGAATCGAAATTGTCGCACGACGACCAATTCGCGTTCGGGAGTGAGGGCCACAACGTTGACCCAATCGGGAGTTTCGAGGACGGTCCTGCGCATGGCTTCGCCCGTGCGCGGATTGCGCAGCTCGTCAAATCGAGCTCGGCAAATGATGAGGTCAGGGCCCCGTTCGCTCTGGAGGCATTCCCAAGGTTTCGGGTCCAGTCCGTCGTCGGGCTTGCCCGGCTCTGATTGCGCTGCCGATTGATCCATGCTGGGAGTCTACGGGGGAAGCTCGGTCGTGGGGCACGCGGCTTGGCGGGTGTTCGAAGGGGGACCAAGCTGGGCCGCGTCGCCCGATTGGGGCCCCTGGAAAGCCGGTCCGGGCTTCAGGTCGATGGTGCCGTGCCGTTCACTCGTCATCCGATCTGAAACAGCGGGCCATGTTGAAAGCGCCGGATCGCACGCCGCCACCAAAGGCTCGCTCGCCGCTCGCCATTTTGGGGCCAACAGATCGGAGAGCCGGCGAGGGGTTCTGCTTTTGCTAGCCACGGATCCGCTTGCATGCGGTGGATCGAAGCGCGCGTGAGATGGATAGACTTGCGCCCTCGCCAGCCGGGCCACTTCCACCCATTCCTTGCCAGTGATTATGTCCAAGCACGATTCGAGTTCCCGTTCTTCATCCCCCGCAAGCACGACGCCGGGCCGCCCGCAGCATTCGAAGGTCGGGCGATCTAGCTCCCATGTGCGTTGCGCAGGATTATTGATTCTCGCGGCGATGCTTGGGGTTTCCTGTTCCAAGCGGGCATCCGTCGAGGGGGTCGTGCGCACAGGTCCTGAAATTTACAAGGCTTCCGGCTGCAAGACGTGCCACGGCGACATGGGTCAAGGCAACCGCACGGGGCCCAGCTTGCTTGAGCTCGACAAGCACTTTGACGGCAAGAGCCTGACAGCTTTCCTTTTGGATCCCGCCGCGAGCATCGCCGGCAACTCCAGGCTGGAGGCCCTGGACAACGAATATCGCAGCACTATGAAGCCGGTTACTTACCTGAATGCAGAAGAGCTCGAGGTCTTTTCAAAATGGCTTTTGGCTCTCCCGCAAGCGGCGCAATAGTTTGCGAGGAACCGTGCTTGGAGGCCCATTGCGGCTTTTTGGGCGCGGCATGCCCAAGCGCACTCGCGATGCGTCCGGCCGCTCAAGCACTGCGGGCCTTGATTTCGGGGCCGAGCAATCAAAGGGCTCCAGGCATAGGATTGGCTCTACTGCTCGCGGGCGGCGTCCGTATCATCGCGTCGGGGAGCCTGGGTCCCCCGGAGCCCAAGCTTTCGAAGTCCAGAAACGAAGGCCTATTTCGGAGCGCGGGCACTCGCGATTGCAACATGGAGTCCAACACGCTGATTCCACAACAGCCCGAATTCACCGGCGCATAAAAGAACATGATTCCCGAGCTGCTTTGCTTGGCTTTGCTACAGGCCGCACCAACCCACAGCTTTGAGTTCACGTGGTCCCTCGGGGGGCAGGCGGAAGTCACGGAAATGCGCGCGGATGACGGCGTTGAAAGCACGCTGCGCTACCGGTTGAGCTTGGAGCCGACGGATGCCGGTGATCTTGTCATGCGGCGCAGTGGCTTTCGCTTGATCGAATCGGGCGGCACAATTTTGGATCAAGAGACCCTGCCTCCTTCCCAACGCCAGGCTCTGGCAATGGAGGAATGCCTACCGGGCCTCGCCGTTCAAGCGGACGGCCGCGCCAAGGATTGGGTCGGTATGGATTCCGCTCGCTCGGCTCTAGCCAAGGTCTTGGCCGGCAAGGGCAGCACTCAAGCTGTCTTGGCTTACACCAGGAGCCAAGTCCTCAGCGGACTGTACGACAAGCATTGGATCGATCCGGCGCGCTTGACCTGGAACCGTTGGGTCGAGGTTTGGAGCGGGGCGCAGTTCGGACCCGAAAAAATGGAACGTGGGGGAGAGTTCATGGCCTTCGCCCAAGATGAGGAACGGATTCCGGCGCGCTTTACATTCCATCCTTTGGAGCGCTTGGAGCAGGATGGTCGCGATTGCTTGAGGCTGAAATTGGAAGCACATTTCAGCCGCAACGAGTTGGGCGATCGAGCAGCGGAATACGTACTCGATTTGGGTCTGCTGCAAGCGGATTTGCGTCGCGTGGACCGTGTGAAAGTCGTTCACCTGTTGGAAGCCATCGTGGATGAGGAGAGCGGCTTGCCGCTCCAAATCACAGCGCGCCGCAGCGCCCACTTGGGCAAGCTCATGAACCGCGGGCATACGCGCGAGAGCTTGGTGCGATTGGTCCAATACAACTTTCGGTGGGACATGCTCAAGAGCGTGTCGGAGCCGACTGCCGACGAAGCAGAGAGCCCGGGCGACGGCGCGGACAAAGAACCGAATTCCGGCAAGTAACAAGTAAATCGAGCTCGCGCGAGCGCCAGGAACGGCCCGAATTCCCTGGACAGCTTCACGGAGCGGCATCCCCGGCCATCTTTCCTGGGTTGCTTATTCGGGCTGCGGGACCGCGCACAGCTACCGCGCGGAGTTCATCGATCCCAGCTCGCTCGCTCCGCGCAGCTCTACTCGATCGGGCAGTGAACGGCTGTGGCGGGAACGGAGACCAGGCGCTCCTCTTCGGGAATCCAGGCGGTGAGGGACTTGCCGTAGACGCAGCCGGTGTCCAAACCGAGTACGGCTTCGGTTTGCACCAATCCGCGTTGGGCCCAGTGGCCGTAGACCACTTTGCGACCGCCGTGGCGCTCGGGCCGATAGAACTCATACCAGGGTGCGAAGGGGGCCCAGGGCCGCGGGTTCTCGCAAGCGGGACGATTCCCCTCGAGGTCGCAGTAGCGAACGCGGGTTGCAAAGGAAATGTCCGGCTCAACCCAACTGGCCGGATCCGCGGCGCTCCAGGCGCCCAGATGCTGCTCCGGATCGACCCAGGTCGGGGATAAACCGGCGTGGACCTGATAGAGGTCATCGAAGACGCGCAGAAAGGGCTGGGCTGCGAGCCACTCGAGCAATTCGCTTGCGTCCGGTGCCTGCAGCACGTCGGTAATGGTGTCCCTGCCCGCGCTCGTGCGCAGGCCGCGCGCCGTCGCCAGAAGGTGCAAATCGTGATTGCCGAGCACCGGCTTCGCGCCGAGCTTGCGCAACAGACGCAGAACGCCGGCCGAATCAGGTCCGCGATTGACCAAATCGCCCACCGGATGCAATGCGTCGTCGGCAGGATGGAAGCTGAGCGCTTCCAACAACTGCTCCAGCTCCTCGCGGCAACCCTGGATGTCTCCGATGAAGATGCGCCTCGACATGGGAGCAGCATACGACTCTCGCCGGTGCGGGTGGACGCGGGGCACGGCTGACCCTCACAATGCAGGCATGCAGACGACCGCGAGCAAGAAGTTTCGGCCCAACGGGCTGATGGTATTCACAATCTTGATCTTGCTGGGGCTTGGGGGCGGCGCGGGCTTTTTCCGCTACAAGAGCGCCCAAGTGGCGGAGGAGATGCGGGACAGCAGCCTAGAATTCCCTACCACAGCCGAGGGCCGGCTCAAGGCCTGGATGGAAATCGGGGCCTCCCAGATCCACCGCCGTCTGGAAATCGCGCGATTTTCCGAGCAGCAACCGTGGCTCGTGATCCATGTGCTGGACGATGGGAATGGCCCGCAGCGCGTTTTCGGTGTGGATCTCTCCGACCTCGAAACCGATCTTTGCCGGATTGAAGGTATGGACGTTGTCATGCAGCTTCCCGCCGCAACGGTTTTGACGACCGAGGCGCTGACGGGGTCGCGTGTTGAACGCATCCCCGTGCTCAGCGTGGCGCCCGAAGACCCGCAACAACTTGCGCTCGACAAGCTGGCTTGGTTGGTCGGAGGATTGGGCAGCGCTTTGCAACGCGACATTGAAGGAGCTCGCCTGCGAGTTTGCGTCGGCGAAAATTGCGGGATAGCCGAGGAAACGGTCACGCCCGCAGCCGGCGGAGCGGAAAGTTCATGAAGCAACTCTTCCTACGCAATTTCGTGGCTTGGGTGTGCAGTGGCGTGCTTTGCGCGGCCGCCGACACAGTTTATGTGCGAATGAGCGTGCCCCATTGGCCGCGCGGGCCCGAGCTCTTCCTGCAAAGCTTGGCGCTTTGGGCCCCGGCCGCCTTATTCGCCTTGCCCTTTGCGAATCTCTTGGCGCGAACACTGATCAAGAGTTGGCTCGCAAGGCACGGCAGCCTCGAAGCGTCGGGCTTTGGACCGCAAGCCTTGCGCATCCAATGCATGCTCTTTTGCACTTCGGCGCCCGTATTGGCGCATACCGTGCTCGATCGGCACACAGGTGTCGGCCAAAACATCCAGGCGCTGTTCACCTTCGGGCCTTGGTTGGAATTGGCGCTCAGCCTGGCGCTGTGGGGGACTTTGCTCGCCGCTTGCGTTCCGCTATTGGCGCGCTTGGGTGCACGGGCTGCCGCCGGTTTGATTCTTCTGCCCGCGCTTGTGATCGGCATGTTTTTGCCGTGGGAGGACTCGGAACTTGACCTGGGACCGCAGGCGGAGGGGCCCAATGTGCTCTTGATGATTTGGGATACGACTCGATCCGATCATTTGGAGCCCTACGGCTACACGCGCGAAACCACGCCCCACTTGGCGGATTTGGCCCAGCGAGCGCGGGTCTTTGCCGAAGCGCGCTCCACCTCGATTTTCACCTTCACCTCGCATCTTTCCATGCTGAGCGGGAGGTATCCCGCCGCTACGGGGGCGCGCTTGCTCAACACCAACGCCGATCCCAAGCGGGCGCCGGCCGTTGCCTATGAGTTTGCGCAAGCGGGTTATCGCACCGGCGGTTTTGTGGGCACGGGTGTGCTGTCGGCACGCACCGGAATTCAGCGCGGATTTCAGCACTGGGACGATCAAGTGGATCCCATGGTGTGTGAAACACGCCTTTGGAAGCTCGTGCACGACGTCCAGTCGATTTTGGCCAAGTCCAGCTTGGCGGATCGGTTGCGCTTTTTGCACGCCAACGGCTTGCCGCACTGGTTTCAGGATTTTCAGCGGCCGGGGGAAGAAGTGCTGAATCGGGCCCTCGCGTGGATTGAGGAAGATGACACGCGCCCTTGGTTTTGCGTGATCAACTTGTATGACGTGCATTGGCCGTACACGCCGGGCAGCGCATCGCGCGAGCGATTTGAGCGACCCTACGCGGGACCGATGGACGGCTATCTATTTCGCAGCAACAGCTACCCCGAGGGCTACGAACCACAGGCCGCTGATCGGGGTCACATTGTCGATTTGTACGACGCCGAGCTGTCCGAGCTTGACGAGCATGTGGATCGCTTCCTGGGCCGTTTGCACTTGGAGCGCGGGGACACAGCCCTGGTGCTGACTTCCGACCACGGCGAAGCCTTTGGCGAGAAAGGTCAGTGGGAGCACGACGACATCGGCGAACCCCAGGTGCGCATTCCGATGCTCGTCTTGGAGCCGGGCTCCCCAAGTCAGCCCGAACTCCTGGGGGCGGCGATTGAACGCTCGGTCTCGGGAGTGGACGTGGCCAAGACACTGCTCGGATTGGCGGGCCTCGAGGATAATCACGGGCGCGCCGGCTTCAATTTGGCAGCTGAGCTGCCCCCGCTCGAGCGCGGAGTGCTGATCGAGGACCGCGACCATTTGGACCCCGAGGATGTGCGCTTGGCGTATTACCGGGAAGGTTGGAAGTTGCTGTCCCTGGCAAAGGGCCAAGAGGGGCGCGGCTCCGAAGCGCTCGTGCAGCTTTTTCATTTGGAGTCGGATCCAGATTGCGAGCGCGACTTGGCGACCGAGTCCCCGCAAATGCTGGAGCAACTCTCGGGAGAATTGGAACAGATGCGAGCTGCCTGGGCGGCCGGCGATCGGAATGTAGAAGGGGACCGCGAGGGCAATTCCGCGGCCCTGGACGGCCTGGGCTACACGGGCGACGATTGAGCCCGGGGGCGTTGAACTCGCCTAGGCACTTGTCTGGAGCGCGGCCTCCGGGTACAACTCTTCGCTCAATTCGGCCCCCGATGATGATTCGGGGCCCTTTTTTCAGCTCCGAGCCCCCGGGCTGCGGTAATTCCCAAAGCCCAAAGTTTTCAAGGCGCACGTCTCATGGCCCAGTCACGCACAAAAGCCGGTGGTCCCACCCGCGGCAGACTTCGCAAAAAAGGCATGGGCTTCGGTTCCGGCAAAAACGTCGTTCGTCGCCCCAAGAAGGCCGGCAAAAAGCGCAGCAGCTAATCGACTTCGGTTCGCCCTCGGCGAGCACCGGCCCCTAGCCGGGCACTGGCAGAGCTTGCCACGTGATGATTGCCCCATTTGGGGAGAGGACTGCACAGCCCGGATATCCCTTTGCCTGCAGAGCGGGCGGATTGGTGGTTTCCGCCAATGCGTGGAGGCGCTGAGGTTCGAACCCTCGGCATCGCTGGGTTCAAATGAACTCGATGCAGCTTCGAATTTGGGACGAGCCAACCATGGGCACGGATCGAGATTGCCGGGACTCGCGCGACGATTCGCCGGCTGCTTTTCAGTTGGGGCGATCCCAACGGTTGCCAAATCCCCGCCGCGGGCGGGCCGGGCTCACGATGGCCTGCGTTAGATCACCGTGGCCGCTCTAGAGCCCGAGGCCGCTTCGGCAACCGTCGCCTGTGCGGCTGCTTTGGGTGCGGCCGGTGGATGGGCATTGGGCTCGCTCTTTTTCGAGCGGTTGCTGCGCAGTCACACGGAACTCAGTGCGGCCGCCGCGAACTTCTTTAAGAACAGTCTGGCCCTGATCGTATTCGCCTTCATCTTGGGCGGCTTACCACAGCTGGGGGCGGAGTCCTGGATCCTGTTCGCCGTCAGCGGGGTCTTTGGATTCGCCCTCGGCGATGCACTTTACTTCGCGGCTTTGCCCCGCTGCGGGATTCAACTTACGGCCTTGTGTGCGAATTTGACTCCCGCCATCGCGGTCATCACGGCCTATCTATTTCTCGGCGAGAAGCTCAGCACCGGAATCCTGCTGGCGATGGTTGTGATTGGGACGGGGATCGTCTTGGTGCTTTCGGACTTGCCGACCGAGCAGCAGGTGGATCGCAGTCACCGTCGCTCGGGATTGATTTTGGCTTTGATCTCCGCAGCAACCCAGGCGCTGGCAATCGTGCTTGGTCGCGGCGGCTTTCAAAATGGCGCGACGCTATTGGAGGGCACGGTGGCGCGGCTCGTCGGCGGCGTTTTGGCCGCCGTCGTCTTTGCGTTGGTAGGGGCCAAGTTGGGGAAGTCGAAAGGGCCACCCAAGGGCTCGCTAATCATCGGTTGGACCAAACCGCGTCTGTTGCGCGCGTTGCTTTGGCCCAGTTTCATGACGGCGGTGCTGCTGTTGCCTTTGCACAGCGCTGCGTTGCAGGGCGCCCCGGGTGGCTTGGCCGCCGTTCTTCTAACGACCACGCCATTGTTCACCTTGCCCTTGGCTCGCTTTAGCGGTCATGCCGTCGGCAAGCGCACCGTCTTCGGAACCTTGCTCGGTTTGGCCGGCGCAGCCATGGCTGTCAGCTTGGCTTAGTTTGCGCAGCGGACGGACCGACGCGCCCGCGGGCGCAAAGAAACTCATGTCGGACTGCCGGGGCAGGGACGCAAAACCAACACTGGGCCTGGGGCCGGGTTGCTTTTGATTGGGTACCGGGCACATGTTGCAGCGCTCAGTAGAGATCGCAGAGATAAATGGCAACGCGCAAAACGCCGAAGCCGAACAGCAGCTCGAGGGAGCGGCACAATACTTGAGCAATGGCTCGCAGAATCATTAGTCCTCCTATGCTTGCGGCCGAGGGGGTAGCAAGGAGTCCGTATCGCGCGGGCTAGGCGGGGCGCAAGTTCACCGATGCAATTGGGGAGGCGTACCCAAACCGGCTATTCACAAGCCTTTGTACCCCTGTCGCGTTTTTGGGTTCGGCGCTCTCATGCTCTCAGCGCGCTCGGGAGCGCTTTGAAAGATCCAAGCATTCGGCCGGCTGGGCGTCATTTGCCGAGCGCGGGATGTCGTCCAAGCCCAGGGCTGTAGGCCGCAATAGGGCTATCTCGAACTTCTGCGGGTTGGCATCGAAGCATGTAATGAAACTGGCAATGAAGCTGGCTATGCGGGGGATTGGGGCCCCTTTTGCCAACTACCAAAGTGCTCGGCGCCGTCTTCGGTGATTGCGACGATGTCCTCAATGCGTATGCCGAAGCGACCGGGCAAGTAGATGCCGGGTTCGTTGCTGAAGGTCATGCCCGCTTTGCAAATCACTTTGTTGCCGCCGTCGAAGTAGGGCTCTTCGTGACCTTCCATACCGATGCCGTGACCGAGGCGATGCGTGAAGCTTGAGTACCCGCGACCGTAGCCGGCGCTTTCAATCGCACTGCGCGCAACGCGATCGATACTGGCACAGGTGACTCCTGGTTTCATGGCATCAAAGGCACGCTGTTGAGCATCGCGAACGGTGTTCCAAGCGCGTTGGACTTCTTGGCTCGGCTTGCCGCCGAAAACCCAACTGCGTGTGATGTCGCTTTGATATCCGTGCAGGGAGCCACCGGTGTCGATCAACACGACATCACCTTTGCTGAGTAGCGGTTGCTCGGCTCCGCCGTGTGGCAAAGCTGCCGCGGGCCCAACCAAACAAAGAGCCCAGGTTCGTCGCAGGCCTTGGCTTTTCAATGCGGCGTGCATGAGTGCGGAAATGTCGTCGCCCGTTTGCCCCGGCTCAAGTCGCCGTGAGCAAGCCACAATCGCCGCTTGAGTCAGTTCGTTGGCTTTGCGCAGAAGAGCCAATTCGTGCTCATCTTTAATCCCTCGCAGCAGGAGCAATAAATCAGCTCCGGAGCGAACGGAGCCCGGGCCCAATTTGGATTCAAAACCAAAAACAGCGAAGGCTCTCAAGCGCGGATCCACCAGTAGACTGCCGACGCCCAATTGCCTGAGCAGTTTGACGCTGGGTTCGAAGGCGTATTCGTGTTCGAGCCAAGTTGCCAGTCTTCCGCCCGGTCCGTCGGCGGCATCGATTTGCAAACGTGCGCGCGACTCCTCGAAGGCGG
>JAJDES010000556.1 GCA_029259675.1 Planctomycetota bacterium | reverse complement strand
GCGGAGACACTACCGAAAGCGGCGGCCCATGTGGAGCGGGGGAATTTCGGTCCCATACGCGGCTGCTAGCATGCATGCGGAGCCGTTTCGAGCTATCTTCACGCCCCGAGCTCAGCACCCGGCTTGGTCCACAACAGCCCGCGCTCGGCGCACGATATGAATCGAAAACCCCGCTTTTCTCCCGTTTGGGCGGCCGTCATCTTGACTGTCGTGGTGCGATTGCTGGTCGGCTTCTCCCGCGCCGATGAAATTCGGCTGCAGTGCTATACCGGCAACCTGGCTCTGGCCTTCATTGAGGGACTGCCGATGAATCCGGCTGAGATCCCGCTTTTGTCCCACATTCGCGGCTCGGCGGTGGTGGGTTACATGGGCGTGCCGTTCATGTTGCTGTTCGGCACCACCATGCTTTCGATGAAGCTGCTGGCGGCCGTGATTTCGGGCGCCACAGCTGGGTTCTTCGCGCATGTCTTGAATCGACAAGTGGGAGCGCTCGCCGGTTGGTGCGGAGCCTTTTTGTATGCGCTCCTACCGCCGCCCTTCCTGATGCGAGACTCGATGCCGCTGGGAAGTCACGAAGATACGATTCTGATTATCTTCGCGGCGCTGGCTCTGCTTTGTAGCTTTCCGCGCGGAAGAGATGCGGGCCCCTGGCGCAACTTGGCCTTCGGCGTGTTGAGCGGTTTCGGCATCTTCTTCAGTTTCCAATACGTGGTGGCATTGCCGGCCTTGCTGTTGGCTTGGTTCGCCATCGATCGCGGCTTTTGGCGCCGCAAGACGTTGCTGTTCTTTGTCCTCGGCGCAGCCATTGGATTTTCGCCCACCTTCTACTTCGCGTCGGAATTCGGTCAAGTTGCGAGCGTCGTCAACAAGCCGCTCAGCTCGCGCCTATTTGTCGATGGCATGGATGGGTTCCTGGGCAAAGTTTGGCGCTGTTTGGAATTCAAGTTGAGCGCCGCTTGGCTGTTCGATGTCTATGGAGGCGCCTGGGCCCGCTGGTCCTACGGATTGGGCTTGCTGTTCGGCTTGGGCTTGCTGGTCGGTCCGATTCGACGTTGCAACGCGGCCGCCGTTTACTTCGCTCTGCAGCCGGTGTTGATGATCGGCGCCTACGCGGCCTTGGACTTTGAAATCAGCCTGGAGCTGACCGTTTCCGGGGGCGGCATGCGCTTCTTGGCGCCGATGGTTCCCGCCATGGCGGCTTGGGTTGCGATCGGAGTTCAGGTTCTCTCTGATCGAGGTCTCAAACCGGTGGCCCTTGTACTGGGGACTGCTCCGCTGGCAGCGGGGCTTGCGGGCGCAATGGGTGTTGTGGATCTCCAAAACATGCGGGCCATGCCGCCTGTGAGAGCTACAGATTACTCGCAATTCCAGGATCACCTCAAAACGGCCGGCGGCGACAGCATGGCCGCTCGCCTGACTTGGATCGATAGCGTCGACAAGGAGTGGGTGGCCTTTAGGCCCATGTTTCACCACGCGATTGAATTGCCGCGCGAAAACTGGGAGAGCTGGGGCGAAGCGCGCGAGGACTTGGCCAAAATCTTGGCTGAGCCCAAACCCCTGCGCGACTTTTTGTGCGTGGCCTTTGGACGCGCTCTGGCCTTTGACGAGGACCGCGACCAGCGTCAATTCAAGTTGGAGACCTTGTTTCCGCGTCTGCCCGATTTGGCCGATGACGTGCCGCCCGAGGACCTGGCTTGGATCATGCGCGGAGTCGGACTGCGCTGGATGAAGGCCCGCGCCGGAACGCGCGTCGGGCGTGTCGATCCGGAAGTGATCAACGTCCTGGAGATCGGCGAGAAACGGGAGCGAGAGCGCAGCCCCTTCTTAGCTTTGCCCCTGCTTGCCAAGCTTCCGCCGCAATTGGCCGGTTGGGCGGCAGAAGGTTTGGGCTTTTGGATCGGCAAGGGCTACAGCGACTACAGCACGCACAGTCAGGAGCTGCTGCAGGATATCCACAACTTACCCGGTCAGACGGCACTTCCGCTTTGGACCGCTTTTGGGTGGGGTTATCGCATGCGCTTCTCGGAAGAGCGTTATCGCGAACCGGGACCGTTGCGAGTTGAAGACAAGTTGAGCGAACACGAGCGCAAGGCATTTCGCCGCGGCCTCAACTGGGGCGATCGCCCCTAATGGAATCGGAGTCGCAACGCTTGAAGGTCGAAATCCGCGCAGCTCTCGAATGCTCGCCAGCTGGGGAAAGCGGGCGAAAGGCGCCTTTGGAATCGGCGGCCGGATCGCCAGCCCAAGTGAGCCGTGGGCGCCGTTGGAAACGACTTTGGCGCAGCCTGTTGGTGGGAGGGTCTAGCCTCGCACTCGCATGGGCCGCCCTGGGTTTGGGCATGGTGATCTTGGAGCAGGCACTCAACGGCACTGGTGATGACGGTAATTTTCCGGCATCAAACTGGGTGGAATTCCGCGACGATGATGACGGCGATTGGAGCGACACGTGGGTGATGTGGGAGGGCCCAAACCTTCGCCCAGAAATTTCTGTCGCAGATGGAGAGTGAGCGCAGCCAGCGCCGCGCTCGCGCGCACATCCTGTACTGGAAGCGCGCTCAATCCTCAATCGGCAACGTCACCCTTGGCCTCGGACGCATCGCGATCGAGGCGCTGGGCCAAATCGATTGCGAATTGCCTACTCATGCGTTCCGCTCCCTCGCGATTCAAATGGTTGAGGTCGAAGCGCCAGTCCATTTTCACGATAAAGGGGAAGCGCGAGGGCCTGGCGTAATTGACCAAGTCCGGAATGTGACCTCTTGCGAGCAATAGCTCAGCGTCATTGGTCAAGGTTGAGCCCGGTGGGATCAGGAATATGATTTGGGCTCCGGTGGCCTCGACGAATCGGACTTGGCGCGCTAGGGCCTCGATGTTGTATTTGTCCAGGGAACCCCGCTTCTTCTCTGAAAGAACCAAATCCGTCACCTTCTTCTTG
Source organism: Planctomycetota bacterium (assembly GCA_029259675.1). GTDB lineage: Bacteria > Planctomycetota > UBA1135 > UBA1135 > JAJDES01. The sequence continues at coordinate 3,776 of JAJDES010000556.1, read as the reverse complement.
AAGACGGATTGCTTCTCCTGCAGCGATTCGTGGCGCTTGATGATTTCGTCTCCATCCTCATCCTCAAGGGCAAGGTAGCCCTTGCTCGCGGACAATTTGGCGCGCATGTCGCGCGCTTTACTCGCATCGTCCTCAGCTGGCTGATCCCACAGGTCCGGCAGCAGTGCTTTGGAAATGGATGGGCCGGAGCCGTAATTCGTCATGCGCCACAGCCAATGTTCCAGGTGACTGCGCAGGAAGCGCATGCGTGCTTTTGCGGGGGCGTAATCGAGCGAATTTATGGTCAACAACGTTGAGCGCGTGTCGTGCCAAAACAACGGGCGTTCCGCAAAAGAGTTGGCTTCGGCGAAACTGGGCGACCAGGTGTAAAGCTCGATAAAAACATAGCGCAATTTTGGAGTCGGCTCGGCCAACAGATCGTGCAAGGCGCTATCCGTTTCAAAATTGCCCATACCCGGCATGCCGAGATTGAAGCAGTTGAGTTTGTGTCCCCGCTTTTCGAGTTCCGCTTCAATTGCGACGGGTGCGAAGCTTCGATAGACCTGACTCGATCCGATCAAAACGGCCTCGACCTCTTGGCGGACTTCTTCAAAGGCCTCGACTTTGCTGCGCACGTCGTAGCTTTCGGGCCAGGGAACTTGCCCGCGAATGAACCATGCAACGGCAGAAAAGGAAAGCAACGCCAGGCCGATCAACGGCAGCGGGCGCTGCAAGCTCGGGCTTCGCAGCGCAGCCATGACCTCTGTCTCAGCTTCGTGTGTGTTGGAATCGTCAGTCGACACGTTGCTCTCCCGATGGTTCGTGTGGGCTGTTTTCTTGCTGTGCGTTCGCGGTGGCCGACTTCTCGTTGCCAGGCTTCTTATTGCCAGCCGGCGTACTGGGTTTTGTGAGTGCGCGCGTAACCAATGGGCCGACAAGTCCGCCCGCAAGCAGTACGGTCAGCAGCATCAACAGGAAGCGCAGCCAGCCGAAGGCGCCGCGCGGCAGCGCATAAATGAAGAAGCCGATGCCCGCCGCCCCGAAGGTCACCATACCCAGGATCATGACCCAGCTGCGGCTGAAAAAAAGGCGCAAGTCGCGATGGGCTTCGCGGCGAACTTCGTCATAGACCCATCCCAACGGGAGTGCGGCGCGAATCTCCCGTGGAGTGGGGGGGCGATGTCCGGGTCCGATTTGATCCAAGTCGAGCAGCTCGCCGATGGGGACGCTGGCGGGTTCCTCCTTCGGGGCTTTAACTTTGGGCTCGGGTTCCATGGCATGCGGTGCACGGGAACTTACTCCCATGCCGTGCACTTCACTCCGCTTGGATCAGCTTGATAAAAATTTCGCGCACCTTGGCCGGATCGGCTTTTCCGCGCGAGGCCGCCATGACGGGACCCATTAGGGCCCCCAAAGCTTTCAGCTTGCCTGCGCGCACGTCGGCAGCAATGGCTTCGCGTCCCTCCAGGGCCGTGCGACACCAGCTTTCCAACTCGGCAGCGTCGCTGACCTGTTCGAGTCCCAACTCGCGCACCACTTCGGCCGGGTCGCCGCCTTTCTCCAAGATTGTCGTGAAGACTTGCTTGGCGGCGTTGCGGTTGAGGGTTCCATTGCTCTGCAGCTTCAGGATCGCGGCCAAGTTTTCTGGATCGATGGGAAACTCTGCAATGCGACGCGACTCGCCGCCCGTTTCCTTAATCGCTGACAGGACATCGTTGGCGATCCAGTTCGCCGCTTGCTTGGGGTCGCCGCACAACTCAGCCGTGCGCTCGAAGTAATCGGCCAGTTCGCGCGAGGCGCACAGCACACCGGCGTCGTAGGCGGACAATCCGCACTCCGATTGGAAGCGGGCGCGGCGCTTGGCCGGCAACTCGGGCAGCGACTGACGCTGGGCCTCCACAGCGGCAGCGTCCATGCCCATGGCCGGCAAATCGGGCTCGGGAAAGTAACGGTAATCGTGCGCGTCTTCCTTGCCGCGCATGGTTCGCGTTTGACTCTTGTCCGGATCCCAAAGGCGCGTTTCCTGAACGACTTTGCCGTCGCTTTCGTACAGAGCCATTTGCCTTTGAACTTCGAAGTCGATTGCGCTTTGGATGTGCCGGAACGAATTGAGGTTTTTGATCTCAACCTTCGTGCGCAACTCCTCGCCCGGGTGCCGAACGGAGATGTTCACATCGCAGCGCAGGCTGCCCTTCTCCATGTCGCAGTCGCTGGCCCCGGTATACTCGAGGATTTCCTTCAGTGCCGTGAGGTATTCGACAGCTTCCGCAGCGCTCGACATATCAGCTTCGGTCACCGATTCAATCAGCGGCACGCCGGCGCGATTGAGGTCCACCAAGGTGCCCTGACCGCGATCGTGAATGGCCTTGCCCGCGTCCTCCTCCAAGTGAATGCGGGTCAAGCGCACAAATTTGCCGGAGCTGAGTTGGATTCCGCCGCCGCTGCAGTAGGGCTGCGCAAATTGGGTGATCTGATAACCCTTGGGCAAGTCGCAATAAAAGTAGTTTTTGCGATCAAAGGTCGAACGCGGTGCGATGTCCGCGCCCACACCCAATCCCACTCGCACGGCGAGTTCCAATGCTGCGCGATTGAAAACCGGCATGGCGCCCGGTTGTCCGCTGCAAACTGCGCATGTCAGTGAGTTGGGCTCGGCGCCGAAGCGATTGGCGCAGCCGCAAAAAATCTTCGTTTGCGTGCGCAATTGGCAGTGGACTTCCAGCCCAATGACCACTTCCCAGTTGTCGCTAGTGAGTGGCTTCATACCAGGCTCCATTGCGTCTCGGCTTGCGCGGCTGATTCCGAAGTTAAGTACGCGCCCCGGTCTTTGAAGCGCTCTTGATACTGCTTGGCCGCGGCCAGGAGTTTGGCATCCGAGTTCGGGGGCCCGATCCATTGCACGCCGACGGGCAATTTCTCGTCGCCTTCGGAGAGGGTGCCGGCGGCGATACTGAGTGCGGGCAAGCCGGCCAGGCTGGCGGGAACTGTGAGGATATCGGCCAGGTACATCGATAGCGGATCTTTGGTGCGCTCTCCCAAGCGAAAGGCCGTGGTGGGCGAGGTCGGGCCGACGATCACGTCGCAACTTTCGAATGCCCTGCTGAACTCATCGAACAGTTTGCGCCGCACGCGCAGCGCGCGGTTGTACCAAGCATCGGCATAACCGCTGGAAAGCACAAAGGTGCCCAAGAGAATGCGGCGCGTGACTTCGGGCCCGAAGCCCTCTTTGCGGCTGGCCGAGATCATTTCATTCAAAGTCCCCTCTGCACCCTCGCGCAGGCCATAACGCACTCCGTCGTAGCGAGCGAGGTTGCTGGAGGCCTCGGCGGTAGCGACGACGTAGTAGGTGGGGATGGCAACGTGGGTGGAGGGCAGGCTGACGTCCACCAGTTGCGCGCCCATGGACTCCAATTCCTTGAGCGAGGCGCGCACGCGCGCGCTCACGTCGGCATCCATTTCGCTTGGGAAGTATTCCTTCGGTACGCCGATGCGCAGGCCTTCGATGCGAGTTTGCTGGCAGGGCTCGAAGGGAGCTTCCGCCAGGCAACTTGCGTCCATGGGATCGCCGCCGGCAAGGACAGCCAATACGCGTTCGACGTCGCGCACGCTGAGCGCGAAGGGACTGACCTGATCCAGTGAAGATCCGAAGGCCACGAGTCCGTAGCGAGAAACCCTTCCGTAGGTGGGTTTGTATCCGACCAAGCCGCAGAAGGACGCCGGTTGCCGAACCGAACCGCCCGTATCCGATCCGAGCGCCAGTGGAACCATGCCCGAGGCAACGGCGACGGCACTTCCGCTGG
>JAJDES010000555.1 GCA_029259675.1 Planctomycetota bacterium | reverse complement strand
CGCCGCACGCGGCCACCCAGGCGCCAGGCCAGTGAGGATCCAAGGTCAAATACCGCTTGGCTCGCTCCCCCGTCAACGACCCATGCACCGCTCAACTCAGCTGTCAGCGGCAGATCGACGCGCGCGCGCCAACTGACCGTTTGCGGACTTTGGGTGTTCACACCCTCAGCCGGCGTGATGCGCAGGAAGCTGACCTCCAATGCTTCCAAGTCGAGGTCCGGCGAACGCGCATCGCCGCGCCAAGTTCGCGTTCCCGTACTCGGCTCGCTGGCCGGCAACGGCAAGGCCATGCGTTCCGGTTCGCTGCCGTTTTCCTCGCCGGCTTGCAACGGAAGCAAGACACCCAAGCCGCTCGAGCGCATCGCATCAAATTCCTCTTCGCGCGCCAAGGCCAAGAAGGCGCGCGCTGTCAGCGCGGAGACCCGGCTGCGCCTGGGCCCTTGCGATTCCTCGCTCGAACTTTCGCGCTCCAAACCCGCCCCAAGGCGAGCTTCGATGGAGTCACTCGATTCGGCATCAAAGGCCGGATGCAGCATCCATTCCAGTGAATCCGAAAGCGGCTCCACGCCGCGAATAGGAGCCAGGGGATCAATCACGAGGATTTGGCTATCCGCATCGAAACTGCTGCGAGCTGCAATCAAATCCTCGCGCAGCCGGCTGGAAAAGTCTGCGGCCAACGCAAAGGGTCGCGCGTTGCCGTAATTGAGCGTCGCAAAGCCGATCGCCAGCACCCAGGGCACGACAGTGCGCGAAAGTCCGCTGACGGCCGTGGAGGCCACGCCCAAGCCGACGCTCATGACGGCCGCCGCTCCGAAGAGAGCGCTTGCATCTCCCAATTGACTGGCGCGCACGCGCATCTCCGCACCCGGCAATACCGCCACAAACAAAGCCGCGAACCAAGCGCAAAGCAACCAGCCCCATAACCTCGGCGCTGAACGCGCGGCAACCAGGGCCGGTTGAATCGCCAGGAGAAACAACAGACCGGCCAAAGCCGTGCCGAAGATGCCCGTCGAGTGCACATTCGACGGCAACACCAAGACCCCCAACTTCTCCACTCCCAAGCCGACGAAGTCGAGGATGCCGCTGGGCGAGCCCATACTCACCAAGCCCGCGAGAATGGATGGTTGTGGAATTCCAGTCGTGCCCAAACCTCGCAGGCTGTAGGCCAGGGCGAAGCCGGCGCCGAAGGTCAGCAGCGTAGTTGTGGAAGTCCGCAGGCGATCGCGGCGTTTGCGATAGCGATGGGACGAGAGGTACTCGGCGACGGCCAAGGTCAGCGGCAATGAAAGCGCAAACTCCCCGGCCAGTGCCGAGGCTGAACACAGGATCCAGGCACCGGCGGTGAAGAAGTAATTGCGATCCTGGCGTCCGCGCAAGAAAGCCGCAGCGGCCCAGGCCGCCAAAACCAGGGCAAGTAGCTGGCCGCGGCCGGACAGCGTCACCACCTTGGCCCCCGTCAATGGGTGCAAGGCGAACAACACGGCGGCCGCCATGGATGCCGCTGCAGCCTGATCGCTACCTGTCCACGGCCACAATAGGCGGCGCAGGAAGCGAGAGAGTCCGAGCGCCCCGAGGGCCAATAGGAAGAGATTCTCGGCTCGCCACCAGCGCGCTGCTGGAACTCCTCCAGCGCCCCCCGGCGAAGTGCCCCACAGTTGCCGGGAGAGGTAAAGCGAAAAGCCCTCGAGCGACCAACCCGGTCCACCATCCATGGCGGGATCCACCTGCATGGCGGAGCGCAGCGATAGCTCCGAGGGTGTTTTGCTCTCGAGGCCCCGCTCCCAAAGCTCTACTTCATCCGCGCCCGGGCGGCCGGCGGCAAGCGCTACGCGAAAGTCCTCTGCCAGAAATCCGGCGTCCAAAAGCGGCGCCCAGGCTGCGAGCAAAAGCCCGAAGAGCCCCAGTGCCGTCAGTATTCGTCGCAGGAGAGGTGACATGAAAGGGATGCGCTTTGGCTTGGACTCCGACCGCAGCGGCTCGGACCTAAGCTCTATTTTGAGCCCTAGATGGAGCCGGGCGGTGGAATGAGCGGCTACCTTCCCGATCCAACGCGCGGGGATCAAGAAACAAGCGCGGGACGCCGCCTCATGCGGCCGGAAAAAGGACCGCAAGCGCTCACATGGAGCCATTCAGTGGCGCAGGCCGGCAAAGAAAACTCGGAGTGATGCAACTTGACTCGCCGGGCAAGCTGCGGGTCTCGCCGGCCCATGCGCCGCTCCATGCGCCGGCCTTCCAGTATCCAGTGGGATGGTCCCGAGCCCGGGCCCGGATCCATCCCCCCCGCTTCGAGTGCTCTGTTTGGGCGCCGAATTAGGCGCCCAAGTTTTCCTCGGCCGAAGCGCGGTCGAATTCCCGTGCTGCGCTTACTTCCTCCCCGGGCGCATCCGATTCCTGTCCATCATTCTCGTTGGAAGTCTCCCACGCATCGAGCAACCAATTGGGCAATTGCTCACAGCGCTCGACCACAGCGCGCGCCGGCGAATAGGCCACCTGGGGCTCCAACAATGTGCGCACAATCAGGCGCTCACCTTGCGTCACGATCGGTGAGACGAGATCCGGAGCACTGCAAATATCCTCGCGATCGGTCAAGTAAAGCGGCAGGAAATAGCCTCGCCCACCACCGTGGATTTGCTTGACCGCCAAGCCCCGATGCAAAGCCCAGTGCACGGCTCCGGCCACAGCCGACACCTGCAGAATTGGAGAGGCTTCATCCAACTGCGGAATGCGAGCCTTGCGATCCCCATCTACGAAATCGCACGCGACAATGATTTCACCCGCAAGATTGAGTTCCGGCCAAACGCCCAACTTGCCCGGTTCGGGCAAATCCGGACAACTGGGACGCTCGCCGACCCAATTCATTACCCACGGATTCTCCTGGGGTGTTTGGTTGCGTACCAGGCCGATATAAATCGGAGCACCTGTACGCGTGACCAAGTGACCTGCCGTCATGACAATTTGTTCGCCATTCCATACGTAAGCGCCCTGCTCAACGGACAATCGAACGTGCACGGCCAGGTACTTGAGCAGCACAAAGTTGTTGCTGCCCCAATCCTCCTCAAGGGTCAGTTCCCGCAACAAATTCAGGCGTCCGCTGGGAACGAAAGAGAAGCGGAACAGGGATTGGATCGAAAGGTACTCTTCACCGAAATCGGCCAAGAGTTGTTCACGGGTGGGACGGGTTGTAGAGGGCTCCAATTCCAACTCCAAAGGGCTCATTCCACTATCGGGGCCTGTGTGGGCCGCGCTATTTGGTATGGATAAACAAGGGATCAGCGGGTCGGGCCTTGGGCCGCTGCCGGCATCCTAATGCTTCGCGCGCTGCGGAATGACAATCCGCCGGATTGCAGACACAGTGCGCGGCACAGGCGCTCAAATTGGGCGCACAAAACAGGCGCGGGCCAGGTCCGTTCGGCGCAGTATAGCCGAGGGCCGTCCAGCACCAAGCAGTGGGCGCAGCTTTGCCCCGAACCATTAAGCCCCTAAATTGGGATTTGAGTTCGAATTAGCATTTCGAATCGGAGCGGGGTCAAAGCGAAACTAGTGCAACGCCTCCTCGGCTGAGATTCGTATCCTACCGGTGCGCAGCATCCACCCAATGGTTGCACACGCTTCATTCGCATTACAGCAAGCAACTTCAACGCAACGAGCAAACGACGTGATCGACACCTTTCAAGTCCTGATTGACGCAGCAAAAGAGATTAATCTAAGCGATCCCAAAGCCGCCGAGCGCGAACTTTGCGCACGCTTTGATCCCCAAGGGGAGCTTGCATTGCAGCTCAACCAAAGCTTGCTGGAGCTCTTTGAAGCCGGGAAAATCGCCCAGAACGGAGCGCCGCCGGTGCGTTGGGGCCGCGTTGCCAAGGCCTCTCCGGAATCCCAAGATTTTTCCATAGACGTTGTTTGGATGGATGGCCCGGGACCGCGGCACCGGCATCCCAGGGGCGAAATCGACTACTGCATCGCCCTCGACGGGGAAGCCCGCTTTGATGGGCGGCCCGCGGGTTGGGTCGTTTTCGGAGAGGATTCCGTACACACCCCCACCGTGAGCGGTGGATCGATGCTGATCGTTTACTTGCTGCCGGGCGGAGAGATGGAGTTTCTCAAGAGCTGAGCGAATCACGGGAGCCGAAAGCCGCGCTTACGAATGTTTTCCACGGGTGCCCTCGACTGGAGCTGAAAACGTGCGATCCTGAATCCAGACTTGGCGCGCTGAAAAGTAGCGCGTCACCCCACGGACACACAGCCCCTCACCTTTTGCTTCATGAGTGCGGACGGGAAATTCGCAGGGACCCGCGGCGGTCCACACACGCTCGCTCTCTCAGTCGCTTTGCTGACGGTCGTGGGCTCCTTTGGCTGTGGCAGCGCCCAGGACCGAGCTGAAGAGTTGAGGGGACAACTGACGAATTCAAACTTGGTTGTGGTCGTCATCGACGCCCTTTCCATGGAGCGTACGGGCGCCGGCAACAATCCTCGCAACACGACGCCCTATCTCGATCAATGGGCACGGGATTGCGTTTTCTTCGCGGATGTCAGCGCGGCTTCCCCCGATCCCCTGAGTTCGACGGCATCCCTCTTTCTCGGTGCGGCGCTCGATCAACACAGCCTCCACTCGGAAGGCCAAAAGTTGCCGAGCCAGAATTGGTTTACGCATTTTGCAGGCGCGGGCTATCGAGTGCGGGGCTTCTCCTCAAATCCCGCAATCGGCGCACAGCACGGCTTTGACAAGGGGGCCGAACAATTTGCAGCGACGCGCCCCATTGAAACCTCCACGACGCGAGAATTTGCGCCGAACCAGTTCCTGTCGCCGACGAATTGGGAAGAGTTGGACAAATTCTTGTCGGACGAATCCGAGCAGCCCTTTTTCCTTTACGTGCACCTTGGAACCTTGCTGCCGCCGCTTGCCCCGGATGCATCGACTTTGACGGGACTTGTGGGTCGCAATGTCGACCTATCAAAGGGTACCGGGCAACACTTGGCCAAGCTGACTGCCCGCGGTGCAACGCCGGCAGAACTCCTGGACGTCATCGACCTGTACGATGCCTCCCTGCGCGAATTGGACAATCAGCTGGCGCGACTCTGCTCGACACTGGAATCCTACGGGCACTTCGAAGACAGCCTTGTCGCCATCACAGCCTCAACCGGAGTCGCCTTCGGTCAGCACGGAGCCCTTGGAGTCGGCACGGACCTGCACCAGGAGAGCCTTTCCGTACCGCTGTGGCTGCGGCTACCCGGCGGCCTGCGCGCGGGCCGGAAAATTCGCGTGCCCGTTGCCGCTTGGGATCTCTTTCCAACCCTGGCCGACTTGCTCGACCTTGGAACGCAAAGCACCGGCGGCGCGGTGCTGACG
>JAJDES010000554.1 GCA_029259675.1 Planctomycetota bacterium | reverse complement strand
CGCGGTGGCCGGCCGGATGCGTTGGGCGGGGATCGGGAGCCGCAGTGGGAACGCGGTCGAGGGGAGAGCGAGGCATACCACGCCGATGCTCCCGGGCCCGATTCGGTTGCAGTAGAAAGGGGCTTTTCTCGTCCCGGGGGGCTTTTCTCGCGCTGGCAGCTCCCCGGCACTAGGATCGCAGTCCCATGGTTCACGCCCTATTTGCAGGTACGTTTGATCCGCCCACCCTCGGGCACTTGGATATTGCTTTGCGCGCCGCCGATCTATTCGAGCAGGTAACCGTCGGCGTGGCTGTGCATCCCACTAAGGAGCCGATTTTTGATGTGGAAGAACGTTTGGCCTTACTGCGCGATTTGACGTCGGACTGCGCGGGAATTCGCGTACGGGAAATCAGCGGTTTGGTGGTCGAAGCGGCACGCGGTTTGGGAGCTAGCGTTCTCATTCGCGGTGTTCGCCACGCCAGCGACTTCACATACGAAACCGAAATGGCCGGTACGAACCGGGCCATGGCGCCCGAGATCCAAACGGTCCTGCTGCCGGCTGAGCCCGCTCACGCCTTCATTACTGCGAGCTTGGTCCGGCAAGTGGCGAGCATGGGCGGCGACGTCAGCAAGCTCGTACCGCAGGCAGTCGGCGCGGCTTTGGCGCGCCGCTTCGGTTAGGAACGTTTCCGACTAAACTTGGAACGACTCGATTTGGGCCCGCTCAGCCGTGCATTGTGGCGCCCTGTGGCGCGCGACGATTCAGCGCCGAGTGCGCAGCTCGATTCGATTCCTCCCTCCATCCATGGGTGCGCGACACAGCGCACCGGGCACTCGCATCCAGCGAGATTTCGAAGCACTCCGGCGACTGACATCAGCTCCGCAGCGAACACCTACACATGTCCAGTATTCAATCCGTGCACACTGAGTCCGCACCGGCGGCAATCGGCCCCTACAGCCAGGCGATCGCCTGCGGGGAATTCGTCTTCTGCTCGGGCCAGGTTGCCATCGACCCCGGTACCGGAGAGCTTGTGGGATCCGATGCCGCGCAGGAGGCCGAGCGCGCGTTGACAAATTTGGGTGCGGTATTGAAGGCCGCCGGCAGCGACTTCAGCCGGGTCGTGCGCTGTACGGTGTTCCTGACGGATATGGGCGATTTTGCGGCGATCAACGAAGTGTACGCGCGCTTCTTCCCCTCGAACAATCCGCCCTCAAGGGCCTGTGTCGAAGTTTCCGCTTTGCCCAAGGGCGCTAAGTTTGAAATCGACGCGATTGCAATCAAGGCCTGAACGCAGGTCTTGCTCTTCGTTACTACTCAATCCAACCAAGGCACTGCGATGACTGCAATTGGAGAAAAAGCTCCGACCTTCGTCCTGGAAGACCAGTTCGGCCGCAAGGTCGATTCTGCGAAATTCATCGGACGTTGCAACGTGATGATCCTCTTTTACCCGCTCGACTGGACGCCTACCTGAAGCCAGGAAATTCCCGGATTGGAAGCATCGTTGGATGCCTTCAAGCGGGCGAACACCCAAGTTTTGGGTGTCAGCATCGACAGCGTTCATTGCCACGCCAACTGGGCTCGCGACCTGGGGGGCGTATCCTTCCCACTGCTTGCGGATTTTCAGCCCAAGGGAGCTGTGGCCAAAAGTCTCGGGCACTACTTGGACGGTCCGGGCATCACCGACCGAGCCACGGTGATCATCGATAAGGAAGGTGTGGTGCGCTATTCCGAATCCGTCACGCCCGCCGGTTCGCGCGATATGGCCGAGCTCTTGGCCGAATGCGAAAAGATAAACGGTTCGGGCTCCGCAGCACCGGCGAGCACAAAGTTGTCCTCGGGCACGACGCTGTTTGTCAAATCGGCTTGCGGAGTTTCCCGTCGCGCACGCGTCGCGATTGACAACTTGCACGCAAGTAAAGATGTCGCCATTCGCAATGTTTCCGATGACGCCGCCGCCAAGGCGGAGTTGTTGAAATCGGGCGGCAAGGATCAAGCCCCGTGCCTGGTCCTGGAAGGCAAGTACATGTACGAATCGGGCGACCTCATTGCCAAGTTGGCCGACACTCTGGCGCCGCTGCTGTAGCTCGAATTGAGAGGGGCGTTGGCATGTGCGCTGGCGGACTTTGGCGAGCGCAGCATGTCCACAGCGGTTCCCATGCTCGATGGTAGGCGCGGACACCTCGCAGGTCGCATTGCGGCCTGCGGGGTGCCCGAGTTGAACGCGAGCCGGGAGTTCCGTTCGAAATTGAGCCGGACCCCGGGTCCTGTGGCGGAGTCCGGCGTCTCAGCCTGAAGCGCGGGGACGGCGTGTGCCGGGGGCCGGCGCCCCGCAAGAAATTGGAACGCTGAATGAATCGCGGTTGCATGTCAGAATGATGGGGACATGCCACGCCTGCTCGAATCTTGCTCGCTTCATCGCGGCCGCCATCCAGCAATGTCCGGCCGCCGAAGCCCGTGGGTCCTTTTCTTGGTGCTCGTGCCGGCGCTCGGCCTCGCGGCTTCCTGCGGAGCCAATGATCCCGTCCTGGCGGATGGTGCGCGAGCGGATGTGAATGCCGTCTCGAAGCAAAGCGACGACCCGTCGGAACGGCAGAGCGGCTTGGCCGCGGAGCGCAGGCAATCCAAATTGATCGCCGCCGACTGGGGCACGGGCGCCGGTTTGGGGAGCTGTCCGACGTCGACCCCCGAGCTTGGGTTGTGGCAGGGGCTCGGACAGCGCACAGAGCTTGAGATGAAGCTTGTGCGGACTCGCTATCAACTTCTATCTCCGCATTTGGAGCCGTTGATTTCAGTCGTGGATCGGGATCCGCCCTTTGCCAAATGGATCGACAAAATGTCGGCGAGCGAAGGTGCTGAATTCGAGGGCCTGCTGGATCGCGAAGCGCTTGTTTCTTCTCGCGCGCGCCTGCTCGGCTGCTGTTGGGACTTTTTGCTGCTGCGCCGCATCATGCGACTGGGCATCGGATCCGAATTCAATGTGGAGCAAGTGGAGGCGCTTGCATTTGCGCTGAATCGATCCTTGGCCAAGGAGTTGATTCGCAATCCAGAGCCGCAGGTTGCAGAGCGCGTGCAAACCGAGCTCACTCGCTCGTTGGACTATCTGAATACCTTGGGCACGTGTCTGTCGCCGCTAGTGGAGGCCCTTTTGCAATTGGAGCCCGGGGCCGTGCGCTCGCAATTGGCCCAGAATCTTATCAATCACATCGAGGCCTATCGCATGACGGGCATTGTGCCGCGCTTGGATGCCGACAAGGTAGATTGCGTATTCAGTACCATGCCGGGTCCGCTGCGCGAGCATTACATGGCGCAGGGCGCACGCGATCGTTTGGCCAAAATATTGCGCTTCGAACGCGCTGTTGCCGCAGGTGCGAGTGCGCGCGAAGCGCAAGCCGCCGACGATTTGCCGGCAGCGAGTGGGAATTGACGCCCTAGGGTCGCTCGATGCTGCGTGCGGGGCGCAGACCGAGGTCGTTGCTGATGGCGCCGCTTGAGGTGGGGTAGCGTGAGGAGCTGCGCGCGAAGGCGGCGGATGTACCCCAGCTACCTCCGCGGGTGATGCGCGCGAGGGGCACCAAGGAATTGGACTGTTCCTCCCCGTTGGTCGCTCCGGCGGGAATCGCTTCGACGCCGTCGAGGGCGTCATTTTGGTCGGGTTGGATCGGACTTCCGAAGCCGTCGAAGCACCACTCGGCCACGTTGCCGACCATGTCGTGCAAGCCGAGGGCATTGGGCCTGAAACTTCCCACGGGGGCATGGGAACCAAATCCGTCTTCGAGCCAATCCTCGTGGGCGCCGCTGAATCCGGCGCGCAACAAGCTGCGATCGGCGAGGTTGGCCATGCCCTGCAGGCTTGGAGCGAGTTCACCCTCGGGCCAAGGCGTGCTCGAGCCGGCGCGCGCGGCGCTTTCCCACTCGCGTTCAAAGGGCAGTCGCAATCCCAACCGGCGCAGCATGCGGCGACTCTCGATCCAACTTACGTTTTCAACCGGATTCAATAGTGTCGGCTCAAGTAGCAATTTGGCGCGTCCCGGTTGGTAGGTCGACGGATTCGTGCCGGCGATGCGCAACCACTGGGCCTGGGTGAGTTCGAACTTGGACAGGAAGTAGGGCTCCAAAATCAAGGATCGAACCGGACCTTCGTTCTCGGCCGCATCGGGGTCGTAGTGTGCGGCTTCCGGATCGGATTCGGCGCCGATGCGTCGCTCGCCACCCGGTATCAAGACCAAGACAACTCCACTTTCCGCTTCCATGACAATCTTGCCGCTGGAAGGGGCGCGCTTGGGTGCCTCGCCCGAGAGCAAGTGTGCAAATTCCCACAGGCCTGACATCGGGTCGCGGCCGAGGGGCAAGAGTCCCATTTGGGGCGCCAATTCCAGCCCTTCGTA
>JAJDES010000553.1 GCA_029259675.1 Planctomycetota bacterium | reverse complement strand
CTGTCCTGGCGCGTTGAGGTTGGCCACGGAGCAAATGCCGGCGCGAGCGCCGACCTCAGCCAAGCTGGCGGCTTGCTCTTCAGTTGCCCCCATCAAACTGGTCATGGAACTCGGTATTGCTTCGCTGGCCGCCTGCATCGCCTCGCCGCGAATGCGCACGAGCCGCACGGCATCCGCGAAGGCCAAGGAATGCGTGCACACCAACGCTGTGTATTCACCCAAGCTCAGGCCCGCGGCAAGTTTGAGTTTGGCTGTGTCCAAACCCTGCTCCTCGAGCACGCGCAGAATCGCGATGCTGGTCGTCAAGATTCCGGGTTGCGCAATATCGGTGCGATGGACCCGGTCCCCCTCTTCCCAGCACGCTTTCGAGAGGGAGAAACCGAGGGCTTCATCCGCTTCTTCAAAGCTGCGCTTTGCTGTGGGAAAGGCGTCACACCAATCCTTGCCCATGCCTTCAAATTGAGCTCCCTGCCCGGGAAACAAAATCGCGTCGATCATCTGCAAATCGTTTTGCTTGGGTCCAAGAGGAACTCGTTCCTCTGCGCTGGACGTTCCTGCGAAGAGTTGAATCGAATGGCTGCGGTCGATCCGGTGATCTGAGCCGTTTCAATCCCTGTATTGATGCAAACGCCCTTTTGACTCGAACGCTGTCTCGATTCCAATCTCGTCGGCCCCACAGCTCTCTGCGAATGGCCGCTGCGAATGGCCGCTGAAAAAAGTGCCTGCGGTTTACCAGCGCACCTTGCATGCGCCCCAGGTCAATCCCGCACCGAAGGCCACCATTACGAGCAACTGGCCCTTTTCGATACGGCCGGCGCGCAGGCCTTCGTCCAGGGCCATGGGCACCGTGGCGGCAGAAGTATTGGCGTATTCCTGGATATTGATCACGACTTTTTCCGCAGTCATGCCCAATCGATCGAGGGCTGCATCGATGATGCGCCGGTTGACTTGGTGCGGTACGAGCAAGCCGAGTTCTTCCGGATCGTGTCCCTCAAGCATGCGTTCGATCAATTCGCTCATGCGCGCAACCGCGAAGCGGTACACCTCGCGGCCGCGCAACTTGATTGCGTGCTCTCGCATTTCCACGGTTTCCTGACTGGCGGGCTTCACGGAGCCACCGGCCGGAATATGGATGAAATCGTAGCCCGACCCATCGGCGCCCTGGACGGTCTCCAGAATCTCACCTTGTCCGCACTCCGACAGCGGCGAAAGCACAGCGGCTCCGGCACCGTCTCCAAACAGAATGCACGAGGTGCGATCGCTGTTGTCGATAACTCTCGAGAGCGTCTCGGCGCCGATGACCAGTGCGTGTTTGGCGCGACCCGCCGCGATGTAGGCTTCGCCGGTGCTGAACGCGCTGACAAAACCGGTGCAAGCTGCGGCCAAGTCAAAGGCTGCCGCGTTCTTAGCGCCCAGGCGGTCTTGAACGAGACAAGCGGTGGACGGCAGCGGGTAATCGGGCGTGAGCGTACCCACGACGATCAAGTCAATATCCTTGGCATCCACGCCGGCGTTTTCCAGGGCGCGCTCAGCCGCCACAACGCTCAGGTGCGAGGTCGCCTCATCGGGAGCCGCAAAGTGGCGCTGATGAATGCCCGTGCGCTTCACAATCCACTCGTGAGACGTATCGAGGGTCTTCTCGAACTCCGAATTGGGAACGACCCGCTCCGGGGCGTAGGACCCCGTCCCGGCTATTCCGACTCGCGTGAGTTCAGCCATATCCCGTGTACCTCGTGCTTTCTGATTTTGTTTTTGCGCTCGGGGAAACCTCGCCGCGAACGCACGCTCACGGATGCCAAGCCAAGGGATGTGGCCGCAGGGTAATTCGCGCGGCCTGGCGGAGCACAGCCTAGCTTGAGAATTCCTTAATACGGGGCAGCATTCGGGGCGCTTCGGGCTGCAATCGCACTGAAAATTTCAATTGGCCCCCCCGCCGGGGTCCAACTGGGAGGCCGCTTGACAGAGGGCGCAGGGCCGATTGATGGGCGCTGCGAGGATTCCGTGTCGCGCTGGAACTCAAAGTCGAGTTGGAAAAACTGTCAAAAGTTCGGCGCGGATCCCTTGCGGAGCCGCGCACGGGTGCGCAGCGGCAGGATCAGCCCTTACCGCTAACGCCGCGAATGATGTCTTCGTTCACGCCGGAATCCAGGGTCCGCGCAGCGACGGTGAGGGCATTGGCGACGGCGGCCTCATCCGATCTTCCGTGACCCACGATGACCACACCGCCAACCCCCAACAGCAAGGCCCCGCCATACTCCGAGTAATCGATTTTTTGCTGAATGCTAGCCAAAGCCTCTTGGCCCCATTCGGCCCCGTGGCTGCGCAATTCCCCCAGGACTAAGCGCAACATGAAGCCGGAGAAGTCCTCCATCAATTTGAGGATCACGTTTCCGGTAAAACCGTCGGTCACGACCACATCCACGCGATCGGAAAAAAGGTCACCGCCCTCGATATTGCCCTCGAATCGCAGGGAACTTTGCTCCATCAGCACGTGGGCCGCCTTGAGCGTATCGGTGCCCTTGGAACTCTCTTCGCCGACATTCAGCAGGCCCACACGCGGCTCAGCCACGCCCAGGCAGTCCTTGGCGTATATGGAACCCATCATGGCGTATTGCAGCAAATGCTCGGGCTTGGGAGCAATATTGGCACCCATGTCCAGCAGCGTCAGCGGGTTCCCGGTCAAGCTCAACGTGACTGCGATGCCGGGTCTGCGAATCCCCTCCAGGGTTCCCAACCCGAGGGTGGCCGCACCCACGCAAGCGCCCGTATTGCCCATGCTGACGACGGCGCCGGCAGATTTGGATCGAACGGCCTTGATGCAACCCGCGATGGAAGAGTCCGGCTTGGCGCGCAAAGCGGCTGCGGGCGAGTCCGTCATCTCCACCACTTGGGTGGTGTGTAGCACTTCGAAGCGCGCAGGATCTGCACCGGCGTCCTTCAGTGTGCTTTCGATGCGGTTCTGGTCCCCAACGAGCAGGATGCGGCTTTGGTCCAGCCCGCCGGACTCACACGCGCGCAGGGCGCCCGCTACTGTTGACTGGGGGGCCGAGTCGCCACCCATCACGTCCAATGCGATGCGTTTGGCCGACATTCTCGTGCTGGACTAGGCGCGGATCACCAGGTCGACACGGGAGTCGATCGGTCACCTAATGCGCGACAACGCCCCCGCTGGCACCGCAGGGGTACCGGGGACAAAAAGGGTGAGGGTCCTAGAATTCCTCGCGCTCGAGGACGTCGGTGCCACGCTTGTCGCTGCCACGGGAGAACCCGTAGTAGCCGCAGTTATCGCAAACCGTATGGCTCTTGATACCGGCGCCACAGCGCGCGCAGTGATTGATCTGCGCGGGCTTCAGGGCCAGGTGTGAGCGGCGGATGCCCTGGCGGTGAGTGGATTGGCGGCGCTTGGGGTGTGCCATCGAAGCTCGATTGAGCGTCCCCCTGAAAAGGAACGCACTCTGCGGTTGAAGGAAAGGGTATGAGGCGGGCAGCGCGTCTCAAACGCACTGCAGGCCCCATCTAGAAGCGCGGGATGCTAGCTACCCTCCAGGGGGGTGTCAACGTCGGCCGCCTGGTAATGGCCCCTTGAATGGCATGCGTCCCGGGACTTTCGACGGAATTTTTGCGCCGCGACCCGGAGCTGCCGAGCACTCGAATCGCCGGGCCGTGACTCCCAGGGCCCTCGCAATGGAATTCCGGTCAGCGGCAGTCGGCGTCGGCTAGGCCCCCAGGGTGCTCTGCAGATGAGTTTTCACAACCTCGACAGCATCCCCGACCCGCTTGGGGTCTTGGCCCTGGCCCTGCGCCATTTCCGGCCGGCCGCCGCCCCCGCCGCCAAGGACTCCGCCGACGACTTTGGCCAGGGCTCCGGCGCTGAGCTTCCGCTCGAGGGCTGCACCCTGACAGGCGATCAGAAAAGGCACGCGGCCCCCATCGCGACCGAATAGGCAGAGCGCCAAGTCCGAACCAAGGCTCTTCACCCGCGTGCCCAATTCTCGCAGGGCTGCCTGGCCCAGATCGGGCAAGTCCAGGACTGCGCAGGGAATTCCACCCACGGCCTGCAATTGGGCGCGCACTTTTTCGAGCACACTGCCCACGTCGGCAAGCGCATTGGCTGCCTCCTTCTTGCGAGCTTCCTTAAGTTGTTTTTGCAGCTGCGCGATGCGCTCGGGCAATTCTTCCGCGCCGGCCTTCAGGGCCCGGGCACTACTTTGCAAGAGCTTGCGCTGGGCCTGCATCCATTGAACGGCCGCCGTACCGGTGATGGCCTCAATGCGCCTCACGCCGGCTTGGATGGCGGCCTCCGAAACGATCGCAAAGGGCCCGATGTCACCGGCCGCGTGCACATGGGTGCCGCCGCACAATTCCGTGGACCAATCGCCGACCGCAACGACGCGCACTTGTTCGTCGTACTTTTCGCCGAAGAGTGCCGTGACACCGCGTTGCTTGGCGGCTTCCAGGTCTTCGACGGTTGTTTGCACGGGTTGATTGCGAAAAATTTCGGCATTGACGAGTTGCTCGACCCGATCGATTTCGTCGGGATCCATACCGCGCGGATTAGAAAAGTCGAAGCGCAGACGGTCCGGCCCAACGTAGGACCC
>JAJDES010000552.1 GCA_029259675.1 Planctomycetota bacterium | reverse complement strand
TGTAACTGCGTGATGGTCCGGTGCTCTTGGACAGGCGCACCGTTGTGGTGGCCGATTGTTTGTGGCCGTTCTTCTATTTGATTTTGAAGGAAGCGCAATGGTCCGCCCAACGCATGGGACCGATCGCACGGCTTTTCGAGTGCGACATCGGGCGGGCTGAAATCCCTGCGGAGCGCCACGGAGGGCTCGCACTGCAACGACCCCGCACTGGGTGCAACCGACCCGCACGAAGTGCGCGCACGCGACCCCTTGCGACTCCCACAACGCGACTCGCGATTGGATGCAGGCATCGGCTTCAAGCGGTGCCCAAAGGGCTGCTTGGGCAAGGCCGGTACCGAAGAGCGCAAACTCGAAAAACGGTTGAGCTCCGGACACGCAACGCGCGCGGGAAAAAGAGAACATGCGGCAGCCCGTCGATGCTGTGTGGGTGTTGCAATCGCGAGGCGCATACGTCGAGTTTCCACTCGCACACTTTCAGTGCAAGCTTTTTGCAGCCTCACGGCGCAAATGCTTGCTGCGCTACGGGAGCGCTCGTAAAGAAGTGGTTAGCCTGAATGCAATCAGCCCGTTGCACGTCGCCTGCGACTGGGTCTGGCGCCAGCCTTTAACGAGCCGGTTATCCACAAGGCTGGTAACAGGCCCCGCACAAAGCGCTCCGCGACCGCGCATTGCGAGCTCGCTCAGCCCCGCCATGTGACCGCGCTTCAAATCCTGCAAACACAGACCCGCTGCGCACATGGCTTGACGCCAAGCTGGAGCCAATCCCGCCGCTAGGACTGCGCCTGTGAATGGCCACTTTCCAAACGGGCAGCCAGTCGAGCTTGGCGTCGATCGAGGTCCGCCAGGAGGCGCGATCGACCGCGCATTCCAAGTTCCGACCCGGCGCGCTGCCTGGCTTGCCGGCACAGCTCCAGGCCACGTTCCGGCTCGCCAAGCCGGTGCTCCGACAACTTGGCCGCCTCAATCAGAGCTCGGACCGCAATGACACCGCCTCCGGAAACGGTGCTGACAGCTTGGCTCAACTCAACCCAGGCCCCATGGGCGGTTCGCCACGAGCCGTTGCGAACCAAAAGACTCGCGTGCAATTCGCGCGCACGCCAATACCTCGTCGCGGGCAGACTTGCATCCGCGGCGACATCCGCTTGGATACTTCGAGTATCGGGCTCCGGGGGCGCCTGCCCGAAAATCGGCGTGGAAGCCGGCGAAGAAGTCGGCGGGGACAATGCCAGGTGGCTGTAATCAAGGGCCTCCGAGTAGCGGCCCGCCTGGGCCAGGGACTTGGCAAGCCCGGCCGCACGCGCGCGCTGCGGGCCGCCAAGGGAGAGCCCGCTGGAGCGCTCATTGCGACGGACTGCACCGAGGTGGGCGGCCAATACCACCAGACTGAGCACATCATCTCGGTTGTGGCGAAAAACGGCCTCCAAGCGATGCTCGCGCCGAGCGAGATAATCGAACCAAGCCGCCGGCGCGTAACTTCCGGGCAGGTCATCGACCCGCTCGACAGCGCACAGCTCGCTCTCCATGGTTCCCAGGCGACCGTCGCGCCATACCCCACCGTAGAGCCGCTGCAAGGGGTGATATAGGTCCAAATGGGGTCGATCCGCGAAGGGGGGATCGATGCCGTGCAAGCGCATCTTGTCCTCCAACCGATGTCGATCGAAGGACTTGCCGAAGAAGGAGACCACACAATCGGCCCCGCGGATTTTTTGCGCGACCATGGCCAAAAGCGCACGCTCGCCTTCCGGACCGCGCAGAAAGCCTTGCCAGAGATCAAAGCGACCTGCCGCAAAGGTGCCCAAGCCAACCATGAATGAGAGCGTTCCCGCGCCACCCGAAAGACCGGTGGTTTCGATGTCCAAGTAAATGGCCTTGAGCGGATCGACTGCGGCCAAACTCGAATCGGCCGCTAAAAGCGCAAAGACATCGGCGGCGCTGTGAGCCACTTCCCCCAACTCCCAGGAGCCGTGCACAGAGTGCCTTGCGTACTCCGTTGTTCGGGCACAAACGGGGCCCAGCTCCGTTTGCGTGTCCGCCAGCCCCTCGGGATCTCCACTAGTGACCGGCGCCAGGGGTGTCGCGCGGGGCAGCGCCATCGACTCGGACGAATCCCCGCTTGGGCGGGGTGCGCAGGAATCGGACTCGGCCGGCCGCTCAGTCCCTTGGGACTGGCTGCGCCTACTGCCCTCGGCACTGAGCCTTCGCTTCAACTTCGCTTGCACCCAAGCGGGCAGGTCGCTGGCCTTGGATGCCGGAATCGGCCCTCGAGACCCCGTCGGACCAGCGCCCTCTGCTGTCAACGAGCTGGGCTTATGGGCATCTCCCGGCTTGCCAATGGATTTGCCAGCCCCCTTGCCTGCGGCCATGTCGTCAATTTCGCCGTCAATTTCACTGTCAACTTGGTCTACAGGCTTGACCCCCAGATTGTCGCCTTTGCCGGGGGCCCCGCCTTTGGGGTCGGAAGAACTCTCTTGCGGTGGTTCAGGTGTTGGCTTTTCGCGGCGCAAGCGCGCGAGGCTTTCGTTGAGGGTTTCTCGCTTCATTGCGGCTCTTCCTCAGAGTCGGCACACAGAGTTGCAGCCAGCTGGGCTCCGCTCAAGAAGTGATCGAGCAGAGCTCGGGCGGTTTCCACTCCAGCCGCTCCAATTTCCTCCACGGGCCCCAGGCAAGCCGGGCAACCGCGCACGCAATCACAGGCTTCGATCACGTCGCGCGCCGCTTCGAACAGCAAGCGATGATCGCGATACAGGAGGCGCGACAAGCCCACGCCACCTTGGACGCGATCGTAAAGAAACAGGGTCGGGCGTCCGAAATGACTCGATTTGATTTGGGCGGAGAGTCCCAGGTCGGCCGACTGGCAACGGAGGAAGAGCGGGGCCACCCGCCGCAAGAGTTCCCCTAAGCCGTGCCATGCCGCGCCGCGATCACCGCTGTGTAGAAAGAGGTCGGAGGCGCTCTCCTCCGAAAGGGTCAGGCAGAAGGCTTCGGTGTCGAGCTCCTCCGCAGGCAAGTGGATGTCCTCCGCTCCCACGTTTTCGCGCGTGTAGAAACGAATCTTCTTGTAGAGCGTGGGCACCGTGGTGACATGCACCTCGCCCGTCCAAACGCTGTAGTCCTCGCTCCGATCAACATCTCCGGCAAGACCGGGGCCGGGCGGCTCGGTGGAACCCCGCCCGGATTCGCCGCTTTCGAATTCGACTTCTTCCTCGGGAAGGCGACTGGTTGTGCCCACCTTTCCTCGGCGCGGTCGCGAGCTGCGCTCTTCCAAGCGCAGCACCCGCACTTCGACATCTGTCTGGGCATCGGTGAAGTAATCACTTTCCACGCGGCGCGCCGTCGCCCGCCGGTTCTCGTAGTCAAAGCGCTCCACCTTCCATGTTTCGCCCTCGACTTGATAGATCGCCCCCTCGTGCACGCTCGTGATGGATCCCTCGCGATCCACTTCCCCTATCGCGTCCCCGCTCTCCGCATCGAAAATGACCACGTTGTCCGGCTCGTTGCCCGCCAGGGAAACGTCCTGGGCGGGATAGGCATCGGCCATCCAGTACCAGCTGTCACCCGAGCCGTGTAGGAAGCCCGCTTCCTGGGCCAAGTAATCGAGAATGCCGTCCACGTGCGGAGACGACCCGAAGTCCCGCACCGCTCCAACGGACTCTCCTTCAGCTTCTCCTTTAGAAGCGGGTTGATCTTCGCCGTGCTCCGGCGCTTCGCGGTGAAACGGCAACTCGAAGGCGGCGCATTTGAGCTGCTCGCTCAGGATGACCAAGTTGTCCGGGTCCAGGCCGAGCGATTCGCGCGGCGCTTCAAACAGGTAGTCGGGGTGAGACACCAGGTACTGATCGACCGGGTCCGAACGCGCAATCATCACGACCAAACTGGTCTCGCCGCGCCGTCCGACCCGACCGGCCCGTTGCCAAAAAGAAGCCTGACTGCCGGGATAGCCCACGAGAACGGCCACATCCAAACTGCCCACATCGATACCCAACTCGAGCGCATTGGTCGTCACGACCACCTTGACCGCGCCGGACTTCAAACCGCTTTCCACTTCGCGTCGCAAGAGCGGCAGGTACCCGCCGCGATAGCCGCGCACCTCGTCCGGCTTCAGACCCAGGCGCGGCGCGGCTTCCTTGATGTAGCGCGTTAGCACCTCAACCGAGGTGCGCCGGTTGCAAAAGAAAATCGTCTGGTGACCGGGTCCGCACACGTGCCTGGAAAGAGCGCGCGCCTCCTCCAAAGCATTGGCGCGCAGGCCGGCCACGGGATTGAGCATGGGCGGGTTGTGCAACGCGAAAATTCGCTCCCCGCGCGGAGATCCGTCGCAATCCACAACCCTGGGAACGCGCCCGATTAGGCCCTCGCCGTGGGCTGCGGGATCGCGCAAGGTCGCCGAGGAAAGTAGGAACTTGGGCTCGGCACCATAGTGGCGCGCAATACGCAAGAGGCGCCGCAGGGTATTGGCCACATGGGAACCAAAGACCCCCGAAAGGGTGTGCACTTCGTCGATGACGACATAGTGCAGGCCCGCAAACAGATCGGCCCACTTGGCGTGGTTGGGCAAGATGCCCTGATGCAACATCCAGGGGTTGGTGAGGATCACATGGCCCCGCTCGCGCAAGGTGCGGCGCACCGAGGGCGGCGTGTCGCCGTCGTAGGTATACGAATGCCAAGCCCCACCCAACTCCTCGATCCATCCGTTCAATGAAGCCGATTGATCCTGTGATAACGCCTTGGTTGGAAAGAGCCACAGGGAGCGCGCCGCTCCATCCGTATCGATCAACGACTGCAGCACCGGAGCTGTGTAGGCCAGGGTTTTGCCCGACGCCGTTGCGGTCGTGACAAGCACATCTTCACCCGCCAGCGCCAACCGAATGGCCTCGGCTTGATGGCTATACAATTCACGGTGCCCGCGCCGCTTGAAGGCCTCGACCAACAAGGGATCCAAACCCTGCGGAAAAGCCTCCATCAATCCCGGCCGCGCGGGGAGTCGCTCGAAGCGGACAAAACGATCGCGCAATTCGGGATCGGCCCGAAGGTCATCGGCAATGCTCGCGGCATCGCGGCGGCGGCGACTCCTGCGCGCTCCACCCGCGCGCGGATCGGGAGAGGGACCTGCCGGCCCCGGAAGCGCTGTGGCTGGGCCGCTTGCGGGGCCGCTCGCAGCACTGCCGGCAGAGCCAGTGGAAGAATGGCCAGTGGAAGACGAGTCGTTGGACGGGCCGCCGGCTACGTCGAGTTGTGATCTGGGGGGAAGCTCGCCATGCATCGCGTTCGCCTTTCGTTAGCCATCAGCCTAGGACTGTCAAAGGCCCAGGACAAGCAATCTCATCCGAGCAAACCCACCGCTCCAGTCCCCGCCGAGGTGGCCTGTGGCCACATGCGGGCCTGGGAGTGATCGCCTGCTCGCCGCCGGGATCCAGCCGCGCGTGAGTTTGGGCTTCGGGTACCAAGAATGGCGGCGCTAGTGGCGCAGAATCTCCAACCCTGGACTTCGCGCCCACGGTAAGAACGAGCTACCGCAAAGTGCGGCCGCGATCGCGGGCAAGCTGAGACTAGGGCAAGGCCAAAAGCGACTCGTGCAAGCTATTGGCGACCACAGCCCACTTGCCCGCGCGTTCGAGCAACGCGCGCCCCTTGTCGTCGAGGCCGATCCGAAACTTCACACTTTGCCTGGGATCCAACGGTTCGATGACGAGCCGGACCTCATCCTGCAACTGCGACGGCGCCTCTTCCGAATCGAGCCAACTGTTCGCTTGGATCGAAAGTATCCGTGCCAACAACTCTTCAAAGGCTCGGGCCGGTTGATTGCTGTCCTCCTGGGACCATTCCAGAGCGTCGGGAGCGCGATTGTAAATGCGCTCGATAGCGCCGCGCTGAATGATGACCCGGTGCTGCGCCAATTCCCGCAGACGTTGAATGACGCGTGTGCGCAGGCTCTCGGCCTCGGTGCGAATGGCATCGGCGACGTCCATACCCAGAATGCCGACCAGGCTGGAGCCGTCGCGCTGATACAAGAGTCCGCTGACACCATCCTCCGTCGTGTGCGCTCGACCCAGACGGCCGCCCCACGCTTGATCTTGCTCGTATTCGAATTGGAAGGCCAGCGGCTCCGGCCCCGGTTCAAATTCCATACCCGGCAGGTAGCGCGTCACCTCGACGTTTTCGAAGAAGGAGAGCAAGTCTTCTACTCGGCCGGTGTCGGCAACCTCACCGGGTTTCTCGCTGATATCCAACGCGGAAGACTCTGCTCCGACGGGGAGCGAGTCCACTTGTACGAGCCAATAATCGGTTTCGCGTGAGAGCCGCACTTCCTCCGACGCACGGCGCAGGGAGAAGGCCTGCAGATCCGAGCGCGGTCCGCGCATGATGCGGTACTCGTAGAACTCGAGTAGGCGCAGCCTCAAATACTCCAGATTGTTGGCGGCAACCGTCCACACTTGCGGAAAGCCCTCGCGCTTGCAAAACCAAGCATCGTCACCTGCCGCGAGTCCGCTCGAGGATTGCCCAAAGCGCAGAGCCTCGCTGATACCCCGGGCCGAAGTAAGCTCCAAGCGCAAGTGCGGCGTTTCCAATCCGTACTGCGCGAGGTCCGTGGGCTCGTCGTCCGCAAAACGCTCGCTGCGCATGCGCAGTATCGATTGGATGAAGTGATACAGGGCTTGGGGATCCAGTAGCGCCCGGTCCTCCCCCAGACTGCGCCACGAGAGGCCTTCGGCAACGGCTTCGAACGAAAGGTCCGTCAGTCCCGGACCGGCCGCAAGGCTGGAGCGGCTCAGTTCGATGATTTGATCCAGCGGAGAAAGAGTCCACAGCCGGCGGCTGCGCAGATCTTGATGCGTGAGGTCCAAGAGTGTGAAGAGACTCACGGGTGCGCGCAGGACTTGTTCCTGGCGGCGCACGAAGACGAACTTGCCGTCGACGTCCAAAGAGCCGATTTCAACCTCGACG
The DNA here is from genome assembly GCA_029259675.1 of Planctomycetota bacterium. Lineage (GTDB taxonomy): Bacteria > Planctomycetota > UBA1135 > UBA1135 > JAJDES01. The sequence continues at coordinate 5,259 of JAJDES010000552.1, read as the reverse complement.
GAAAACTCCCCCCCCGGTCGCGACTCCGAAACTTCAATCGCAATGCGCGGCGGCTCCAAACCCAACTTGATCGGATCGGGATCCAAAACGATCTCACCGCCTGCGCTGGAAATTTCCTTCAGAATCCGCTCCGGCAGGGACTCATCGGCGGGATAGGCCAGAGGATCGGTTAGAAACCAGCGCCGGTTGCTGTCGCGCTCTAATTTTACCGTGTCGAAGCGCGCCAAATTCTCGATTCGAATGGCGCGCACTTCGGACACATTCACGTCCGGGAAGACGGCTTTCACATAGCGCTCTTGGCCGAGATCACGCTCTTCTTCGTGCAAACTCCAAACGGCCAGCAAAGCTCCAACGGCCAGCAACAAGAGCAGGATCGTTCGCAAGTGCATCAACGTCTCCTGCGCCAGTACGTCAAGAAGGCAAACAAGAGGCAAAGCCCCGGGATCGCCAACGTCGACACCTTGAGGATCACGGATAGGTGCGTGGTGCCGCGCAAATCCAAGAGGTTGTACTCGGGATCTCGCGGTGTCACGCCGACCCGAAAATCGCGTTCGGTCAACCAGTTGAAGGCATTCAGCAGGAAATCGCGATTGGTGCTGAAGGTGGTGTTGCTGGCTAAGTTTGAGGCGGATGAGCCGATGATGCGCAAGCTCGGATCATTGAGCGGACGTTGGGCGGCAATCACCATGCGCTGCTTGCCGACGCTCTCGCGATCGTTGTTCAGCGCGAAGTCCAACTGACCATCCTCTGGCAAATCGAGCCAAGCTTCCGCCGGCGATGTCACCAAATCCAACAGGCCGCCGCCCTCCAGCACGCCTTGGTCGAGCGCGCGCGCGTTGATGAAGCGCAGGTGGCGATCGCGCTCGAACAATTTTTCGGTCACGGGGTGGCGCGAGTTCAATTCCGATTTGGCCACGCGAAAATCCGCGCACTGCGGAGAGCGCTCGGTCAAGCGCCCGGTCAGGTCATAGAACGGCACGCAGACAAGACCGCGCTTGAGCAACATGCCGTACTCCTTGAGCAGCATCGAAACGCTGCCGGCTTCCTCCGTCCACGTGGCCTCCGCCACGGCCAGGAGCCGACCGCGATTCTCTAAGTATTCGCGCAAGTGACCCAACTCCAGCGGAGTGAAGGGTTGATCGGGCGACACGATTGCGAGCGCGCTGCAATCCGCCGGCACCGGACCGTGCGAGGGATTCCATTCGGCCAGCTCGAACCCCTGCAGGCGCAACTCCATGGAGAGCCGGCCCAAATCGCGCGCCTCATCCCCGAAGGGATTCAGCTCGCCGTGCCCGGTCGAAAAGTAAACGACCGGTGTCTCCGTACTCGAAACTTGCTTGATGGCCTCCGCCAGCGCTTCCTCGCCGCGGAAGAGGTGCAAGCTCGGCGGCACTTGATTGCGCGGATCGGGGTTGCCTGGATTGACCTCCGAGATTTCGTCAAAGAGGCCCAGGACGGCACGCTTCTCATTCAAACTGACGACCACGCAATTGACCTCGTCCAAGCCGAGTTCATCCATGCGCTCTTCGGTCGTCGCCAGGTCCTGCAGGTTGTGGTACGTGATCTTGAGCGCTTCGGGCCGCAGGGATTGCACCAGGGCGAGCAACTCGTTCATGCGCGTTTGGCTCTGCGCGCGCACTTCGTAATAAAAGTCCGGGCGCACCCGCCAAAAGACATCGACCTCAATCTCCGCGGGGGCCTTGTCCAGCAATTCCAAGGTCTGGGCATCGAGCGTATTCCGCTTCGATTCCGTCAAATCCATTCGCAGTCGCAGGCTGCGCCACTCGGAGGCGTCGATGGCCAATACAGCTACCGCCGCTGTCAGCAAGAGCACCAGCAGCACCTGAAGAGTCAGCGAGACACGCGTCCAACGTCCTACGCGCCCGGCATCGCTGCTCAAATTGGCACCGTCTTTTTGCTTGGGGTCCATCACCACCACCTACGGGCTTCCAACAATCGTGTTGCCAACACGAGGAAAACGACTGTCCAAGCCGCGAAGAAAACCACGTCCGAACTGTCGAGGGCGCCGCGCAGGAACGAACTCGTCAAGCGATTGGGAATGCTTGTCTTGTTGATCACAGCTTCCGCGAGTTCGGGCCAACGCTGACCCAACCAAGCCCCGACATAGCTGATGGAGATCAACAGCACATTGAAGATTAGTGCCAAGAATGCGGCCAATATCGGTGTGTTGGTCAGGGAACTCGCCACCAAACCGACAGCGCCGAAGAGTGCCGAAACAAGCACCGCGCCGCCGAAGCCCGCCCATAGCCGGCCCCAGTCGGGCGCCGTCCCCAGGAGTTGGCAAAGACCTCCGTACACCAAGTTGCTGGACCACAAGAGCGCCAGAAAGCTCGTCAGGGCCAGGGCCTTGCCAATAATGATGGCCGAGTCGCGCACGGGCGCCGTCAGCAGGAATTCCAACATGCCGTTGCGCGCTTCCTCGCTGATCATGCGCATGGTCAGCAATGGCGGCAGCAATACCAACAGCGCCCAATAGGGCAACGCTTGGCCGAGCGAATAGGAAAGCGACTCGTCCACATTGCCGCCGGTCAGCTCCAGGTACTGCGTGAAGTAGAGACCGTTTAGCAGCAGCGCTAAAAACAGGAGACTCCAACCCAATGGGGTCAGGAATAGGCCTGCCAACTCACGCCGGTAAATCGTCAACGTGCCTTTCACGAATTCGTCGTTCCGTCCTGCTTGCTAGCTCTTGGTTGGCTTGGGTGAGACAGCTATCCGAGCGGCTGCCCCAAGGCGACTTTGCGAATGAACATTCGCGCCGCGGCGGTTACGAGTCTTCGCGCGGTCCCGCATCCTTGGGAGCACCCAAGTCTCGGTTCGCGCCCATGTCGAAGGGATTGAGATTGAATACGGCCCGCTTCGGACCTGCATCGGTTGGCTTCGCCGGCGGCTTGTTTGCGCTGGCGGCGGAACTGCCGCCCGGGCCCTGCACTTCAATCGTGCCCGCTCCGGATAACGGAGCCGAGGCCGACAACTCCAAGCCTGAGGCTTGGACGGCTCCGGCATTCGCGGCTTGGCCGGCGGTCGCGGCCGGGCTCGGGGCCAACTCTTGACCGTCCTCCAGCTCAAAGGCCACGCGCGAAAAAATCTGTTCTAGGGAGGGCTGCCGCCAAGAAAGCTCGCGCAGGGCCCAACCGCGCATGGCAGCCACAGCGCCGACGTCTTCGCGCAGGTCCTCTTCGCACGCGACTTCGAATGTTCGATGTATTCCCTCGCGACCGCAGTCCTTGACGGTGCTCACACCCGGCAAGGAGCCCAACAATCGCAGCGCTTCCTCCGCGTCCGGCACGACAGCTTCGAGCCGCACGTGATTGGCACTGCCGCCCTGGCGCACCAACTCTTCGGGGCTGCCGTCGGCCGCAATGCGACCCTTGTGGATGATCAAAACCCGCGGGCAAACCGCTTCGACCTCGGGCAGGATGTGCGATGAAAAGATCACCGTGTGTTCCTGCGCCAGCTCGCTGATCAATCCGCGCACTTCGATGCGTTGCAGGGGATCCAGCCCGCTGGTGGGCTCATCCAAGATCAGGACTTCGGGCTCGGGCAATAGCGCCATGGCGATGCCGACTCGCTGGCGCAAACCCTTGGATAGCTTGCCGATCAAATGCTCGGATCGATCGGTGATGCCGACCCGCTCCAGGGCCGACGCGATACGCGCCTTGCGGTCGCCGCGGGCGATCCCGTGCAAGCGCGCTTGAAAGCCAAGCATTTCGCTCACGCGGTGCTCGCGGTAGAGCGGCACGGATTCCGGCAAGTAGCCGATGCGCCGGCGCACCTCGAGCGATTGGCGCAGGACATCAAATCCGCAAACGGAAATCGCCCCCGACGTCGCCGGCAGGTAACCGGTCAACATGCGCAGGGTTGTCGTCTTGCCGGCGCCGTTGACGCCCAAGAAACCGACCACTTCTCCGCGCTCGATCTCGAAGGAAATGCCGTCGACGGCACGAAAGCCGCTGAAACGGCGAGTTAGGTTGGTTACGGATATCACGGGGCGGGGAGGTTAGCCGGGTGCGCTTGGCTCCACAAGCAACGCGCGCTGCCGGTAGCGCCTAGGGGGCCTCTTGCGGTCTGATTGGAGCGCGTCCATGGGCCCATCCGAATGGGCTTGCCGGTCAGCTCGCGGGCTGGACTTCACGGAAGTGGCGGTGTCCGCGAACTTGGTTTCCGATGCGGACAACGTCCGCCTGGGATGCAGCAGGCTTTTGTCAGGCCCCTAGCAGCCTTTGTCGCGGCGGACACATCGGATTCCGCGCGTCGGGCTTCCGGGGCGATCGAGGCCGTTGCCAAGCTTGCCTCGCCGGCCCAAAGAAAGCTCCCCGGCTCCGAATGATCGGAACCGAGGAGCATGGATTTTTTTGTGCCAGGGCGGCACGAGCGCTCGCTTGCGTCCTAGGTCTTGACCTCGAAGTCGGCGTCAACCGGCTCGTCGTCACTACCGCCCTCCGCGCCGGACGGAGCTTCGGGCGCGCCACCCCCGGGGGCACCGGCAGCCTCCTGCGCGGCTTGCTGCTCCTTGTAGAGCACTTCACCGAGCTTCTGAGATTTCTGCTGGAACTCGGTCAGGGCCGCTTCGATGCTCGCCTTGTCGTTGCCTTCGGCAGCCTTCTTCAGCTCCTCCTTGGCGTCTTCGATGACTTTGATGTCGGCTTCCTCAAGCTTGTCTTTGTGCTCGGTCAGCTGCTTCTCCGTCTCGTGCACGATTTGATCGACTTGGTTTTTCAGGTCGACCACCTCGCGCTTTTGCTTGTCTTCTTCGGCGTGGGTCTCGGCGTCGCGAGCCATGCGCTCGACCTCTTCCTTGGAAAGCCCCGAGGAAGACTCGATCGAGATGTGCTGCTCCTTGCCGGTGGCCTTGTCGGAAGCTTTGACCTTAAGAATGCCGTTGGCATCGATGTCGAAGGCAACTTCGATTTGCGGCATGCCGCGCTGTGCCGGGGGAATTCCATCGAGGTTGAAATCGCCCAGCAGACGGTTGTCCTTGGTGAACTCGCGCTCACCCTGGAAAACGCGCACTTGCACCGAGGGCTGATTGTCAGCGGCCGTCGAAAAGGTCTGACTCTTCGAAGTCGGGATGGTCGTGTTGCGCTCGATCAACTTGGTCATCACGCCGCCCAGGGTTTCAATACCCAGGGAAAGCGGGGTGACGTCGAGCAGCACCACGTCGCTGACTTCGCCGCCCAGGATGCCGCCTTGGATAGCGGCGCCCACGGCCACAACCTCATCGGGGTTGACGCTGCGGTT
>JAJDES010000551.1 GCA_029259675.1 Planctomycetota bacterium | reverse complement strand
GGATCGTCCGGACAGAGGAGAAGACCTTCGCGGCGAATTTAGGCGAGCGCATACCCGTCAAGCCCGCGCGCAAATGTGAAACGACCCTGCCTAAGGCAAAAGCCCGGCTTAGGGCGTGCGCCTGTCAAAGCTCCAAATGGACAGCGCGAGGCACAGCGCGGAGCCGCCCAACATGGATAGGCACAGGACCGGGTTCAACGATTCATCGCGCACGATCGCCGTGAAGTGGCGCACATCGACCAGTCGAAACAAGGAGTAATGCGTGGCGACCTTGACCAGATAGATTGAAAACTGGAAGACGGCCAGGAACAGCATCCACAGCGCAATTCGAATCGGGTGATTGCCGCGCGTCGACAAAAGGAAGGTGAAGCTGTACACGAGCGCCAGGAACAGGGACTGGTGCACGGAGCAAAGCATGAGCGGCCAAAGCTTTATTTCCTCATCTACATCGATCCAATTGAGCAGGGCGGGAATTGTCGCCGAGGTCAAGAAGACGGGCAGTACAAGAATCAATCCTCCGCCGAAATAGCGCTCGAGCAGGACGCGGCGGCGGCTTTGTGGCCGGGCCAACCAAATTTCCAAGGTGCCGCGGTGAGCTTCGTTGGCAACGGCGCTGACGGCAAAGAGCACGGCGCCGGCACAGCCGAGAATCGTACAGCCTTTAAAGAATTGCTGACCGACGATGTATGTCGAAACACCGCCTGTTTTGAGTTCGGCGATCAGGTTCTTGATCACGCCGATATTGGCCAGCAGCTCGAAGGACTGAATGTTCTTTTCGAAGTCGGGCCAGAAGTAAATGGCCAAGACCAACATGGCTTGCAGCAACAGCCCGTAGGCGGCGAAGACAATCAGCGCATTGCGAATCCGTGCCAACACTTAGAGCCCCTCCACGCCGTACAGATCGCGATACAGGTCCTGTAAGGAAGGCGAGCCGTAGTCAATTTTGCTTGGGGCGGGGATGGCTTCGCACTGGGCGAGCTGCGCCAGGAACGGACGCGGATCGGGACTCTCAAGCAATACGCTGAAGCCGCGTTCCCGTTGAGTGAGTTGGCCGGAACTCAACGTGCTCAGGTGGGGTTGCAATTCGGCCATGGAGGTTTCCTGCGGCCATTCCAAACGCACCAAGCGCCTGGCGCGCTGATTGAGCTCGGCAGCGTTTTCGTCGGCAACCAAGTTGCCGGCATTGATGAAGACCAAGCGCCGGCAACTTTCGGCGACCTCGCCGAGGTGATGCGAGGAGAGCAAGATGGTTGTGCCGAGCGCGCTATCTTGGCGCAGAAGCTCAATCACCCTGCTGCGCTTGCTGGGATCCAGCCCCTCGGTGGGCTCATCCAGGATGCGCACGGGAACTTCGGGCGCCATCGCCGCCGCCAGCAGCAATTGCCGTTTCATCCCGTGACTGTAGCCGGCAACGCGGCGCTTCAGAGGTAGCTCGAACTGCTCAGCAATTTCGCGCGCGCGGGAGCGGGCGCGCGCCCCGCGACCTCGCAAGCTCCAGCTTAAATGGTCCAAACCCTTGAGCTCGCCGTAGGTTCCCATTTCCCCGGGGGCGTATGTCGTTCGCTTGCGCACGGCCAAGCCGTCGCCCTTGAGTTGCACGCCGTCAATTTGAGCGCTGCCCGCGTCGGGTCGCACGAGTCCGACAAGCATGCGCATCAAAGTGCTTTTGCCGCTGCCGTTGGGGCCGAGCAAGCCGGTGATTCCTCCGGCTTCGATCCGCAGGTCGAGGGGGCTGAGCGCAAGTTTGCTTCCAAAACTGCGCGTGAGGCCTCGGATTTCAATCGCGCCCTTCATCGAGGCAGCATTCCAGCTTCTGCCATGGCGGCATAGGTCAAGCGCGCCATGTCCCCATAGCCTTCTCCGATCAAATGAAAGTCGGGGTTGCGCGGCAATCCGTTTTCATCCAAAGGGGGAGCGGGCTTGCCCTCTTTCAGAGCTTGTTCGTAATCGCGCCGGTAGCTCTGCACGGCCACGTCGGAAAAATAGAGATCCGGAAAGAAGTCGGGCGGAGGAGCCGGATGACTCGCTGTTGCGTCACCGATCCTATCGATTCCATCGCGATAGCCTCGCATCCAACCGAGCAGGCACAAGCCGGGCAAACCGAGCTCAGCGCGCAAGTCTTCAGCCCATTTCACCAACGGCAGGACCGGCCAATTGGGGCCGCGCGCATCCTGATGCCAGGTCATGAGCGGCTGGTGCAGGAAAAAGAGCGGGAGTTCTTCCCGCTTGCACACCTGCGCGATTTCGGAGATGGCCGCACGTGTTGCGGCTTGATTGTCCGCACGCACGTGCGCCCATGGGGCGCGCGGATCCAAGTGAGGCGACGGCAAGGAATTGAAGTACGCCGATTGACGCAGCACGACCCAACTGTAGAGATGGCTCCAGTGCCAAAGGCTGCGCCGCACCCCTGCCGGGAAGGGGCTGAAATCGGAGTAAAGAACACCGAGCTGCTCATCAAAGAAGAAGCCGTCCCGCATGATGTCGTTGGTGTTGAAATACAGGACGACGACATCGGGTTCGAGTGCCAACCCATCTTGGATCAAAGCGCGCAATTGCTGTCCGGAGTGATAGCCCGGGACTCCAATCGTGTAGCCCTTCCACTGCAAGTTGCTGCCGTTGGCCCGCTCGCGTTCGTTGGCCATGCGGGTCAAGTGGCCGACGAGGGTTTGTTCTTGGTCGCACCAAAGTCCGAAGGCAAAGGAATCGCCAACGCACAGGATGCGGCGTTCCTCAGCGGGTTTGGGGCTGATCGCAGCCGGGCCGCGCGCGCCCATGGAGTTGATCTCAAACGTCCAAGTCTCGCCGCTGATCTCATCGGGGACCTCCGCTCGCCGGCCGGGAAGCATGGCGTAGCGTCGCACGGGGTCTTCGATTTCCCCGAATATCCCGGCCTCTATTAGAGGTGGCCAATACGGATGCAACCGATTGATTTCGGATTGAAAGGCCTTCTCGCGGTGCCCGGAAATCCGCATCCCGACCTCGGCCAAGAGCAGCAGCAGCGCTAGGCTCAGGGAAGCCGCCAGAAGACCGCGCAAGATTCGCTGCCAGAGCGACCTCTTCCCAGCGTCGCCGACGGCTTCGGCGGTCGAATATTGACCGGCATCCATGTCGGCGGAGAATAGGCGCGCCGTGGATGGGTCACAAGTGCAGCGCGTGCTCAAAGTCGATGCCCTGGGGCGAATCGAACTATTAAATGGCTCGGATGGAGGGCCATGGGTGCAGCGTGTGGCCTGCGGAGGCAAATTTCCCGGCTCGGCCTGGCTGGCTCGTATTCTGCTCCGGCGCGAGCGGAGAGCCCTGGCCTCGCTGTCCGGAACCCCGGGCGTGCCCGAGCTTCTGGACTCGCGGGCTCCGGGCCCCGCAGAGCGGCGCGGGGTCTTGGTTCGCACCTATTTGAGGGGCCTGCCATTGCATGAGGCGGAATGGCTGCCGAGCGATTTTTTCGAATGTCTGGAGCTCTTGGTGGCGAGTATCCACAGGCGCGGCGTGTGCCACAACGATCTGCACAAGGAGCAGAATGTGATCGTCGGCGAGGACGGCCGGCCGGCATTGATTGATTTTCAATTGGCCAGCTGCCACCGCGAGCGCGGCTCCGTTTTCAGGAGTCGGGCGAGTGAGGATTTGCGCCATGTGGACAAGCATCGCCGCCGCTACCTGCGCCAGGGGCGCAAGAAGGAAGCGCCCGTCGGAGGCCAAGGATCGCGGCCCAAGCGCTCCATCATCGCTTGGGTTTGGATTAAAACCGGCAAACCGGCCTACAACGCGGTGGCTGGAGCCCTGGGGCTGCGCGATCGCGAGCCGCGCCGGCCCTCCAGCGGTCCCTGGCCCAGGTGGGGGCCTCCAATCGGGCCACAGGGAGACAACGGCAAATGATGCGTTTGACGAGCGCAGGGCCGGTCCTATCGTGCCCCCATGGATATCGTCATCGTTGGCGCCGGCGAGGTTGGTTATCACCTAGGTGACATTCTCTCGCGCGAGGGCCACCGGGTTGGAGTGATTGATACTGACCCCGACAAGGCCAAGAGCCTGACCGAGGCGTTGGATGTGCAGGCCCTCGTGGGTGACGGCACCGAGGCCGACATGCTCAGCCGGGCGGGGGCCTCCAAGGCGGACCTGTTCGTGGCGGTCACGAACAATGATCAGGTCAACATGCTGGCCTCCATGGTGGCGCGAAACCTGGGTGCCAAGCGCGTGATCCTGCGCCTCAAGGAGACGCGCCGACTGCAGGGCTATCGCTACTTTTACAAGCGCTGTTTGGGCTTTGATGTCGCGCTGTCGACGCAGGAATTAGCGGCGGAGGAAATCGCCAGCACCGTGCGCGAACAACATGCGCTCGAAGTGGAGTCCTTTGCGGACGGTCGCGTTCAAATGCGCCGCTTGCGCGTGCGTCAGGAGTCGGAACTGACATCCGATGCGCTGAAAAACTTGCGCTTGCCGGGCGGGCTGCTGGTCGCGGCCATCTCTCGCAAGGATCGCTTTTTTGTTCCCACTGGAGACGATCAGCTGAGCGTCGATGATCAGATCTATTTGATTGGTCGCGCGCCCGATCTGGACGAATTCGAATTGCTCTCCGGCGCGGACAAGCTGGGCAAGCGCAGTGTCGTGATTATGGGCGGCAGCGGAGTGGGTCGAGAAATTACGCGCAAGCTGCAAGGCGTGCCGGGGGTCTCGATTCGCTTGTTGGAGCGCAATGTGGCCAAGGCCAAGAAGATCGCTTCCGAGTACTCCAGCGATGTCATGGTCCTCATCGGGGACGGTAGCGATTTGGATTTGCTATTAGAGGAACGCATCGGCGAGGCCAACGTCTTCATCGCCACGACCTCGGATGACGAGGACAATATGGTCGCCTGTCAGTTGGCGCGCTCGCTGGGCGTGGAACGCACCGTGGCGGTCATCAACAAGGCTTCGTACCGGAGGATTTACGATTTGCTCGGGGTGGACTTGGCCGTGTCACCGCGCATCCTTTGCGCCAACCGCATCCTGCGCTTTGTGCGCTCCAGTTCCGTGTCTTCGATCGCCGTCGTCGCCGACGGTCGCGGCGAAGTTCTCGAGTTGGAGGCCTATCTCAAGGGCGGCAAGAATGCGCGCAAGGTCAAGAATCTGGGCTTGCCGCGCGGTACGGTGATCGGCGCCCTGGTGCGGCGCGAAGAGGTCATCATTCCAAGTGGCGATACGGTGGTTGAGAACGGCGATCAGGTGATCCTGTTTACCCTGCCCGACAACTTGGCCGGGGTGGAAGATCTGTTCAGGCGCCCCAAGGCCTTCTTGGCGGATTGATCCAAGCCCAGTTCTGAACACTCCATGAATCTGCGCGCCGTACTTTGGTTGCTGGGCCTGACGCTGCTGTTGCTGGCGGGTTTCATGCTCGTGCCGCTCGGAATTTGCTTGCTCTACGGCGAGCACGAAGTGGCCTACGCCTTCGGCGAGTCCGCCACAATTTCAGCACTGTTCGGTGTGGCGTTGGCCTGGTTCAACCGCGGTTCAATCATAGGCGAGGACGGGCGCGCCAATTATTTTCGGCGCGAGGGTCTGGCCGTGGTCGGGCTCACGTGGTTCGCCTCGGGCTTGATGGGCGCCCTGCCTTACTTGATCTCAGGTGAGATCGTCTCGCCGGTGGATGCCCTGTTTGAGTCCATCTCGGGTTTCACGACCACCGGCTCGACGATCTTGCAGGGCCATCAAATCGACGCCCTTTCGCGAGGTATGGCCTTTTGGCGTTCCTTTACGCACTGGCTTGGGGGCATCGGAATTGTGCTCGTCTTCGTGGTGCTTTTTCCCACGGGCGGACGCAGCTTGTTTCGCTCGGAGGTGCCGGGCATTGCGCGCGAGGCGGGACTGCAGCGCGTGCGGGACAGCGCAATCTCCCTGGTGCGCATTTATGTCGGTTTGACGGTGCTGGAGGTCATCCTCCTGGCGACCTGCGGCTTGGATTTTTACGAATCCACATTGCACGCCTTTGGAACCCTGGCCACGGGCGGCTTTTCCAATCATGCCACAAGCGTCGCCTACTTTGGTTCCTGGCGCGTTGAGTTGGTGCTGGTCGTGTTCATGTTCGCAGCCGGCGTCAACTTTGGTTTGTACGACAACGTTTTGCGCGTGGGGGCCAGGGCGGCTTGGCGCACAGCCTTGCGCTCCATGGAATTTCGCTTCTACATGATCTGCATCAGCTGCTCGACTCTGTTCATAGCAGCGGTGCTGTGGTTTTGGGGCGGCAGCAATGGTGAGGCGGGCAGTGAATTGCCCAATTACAGCAGCCTCTTGCTTTCCCTGCGCGACAGTCTTTT
>JAJDES010000056.1 GCA_029259675.1 Planctomycetota bacterium | reverse complement strand
AATCGATTACGACCGGTCTCTCCTTCGAACTCAGGAGAACGACCTGCTCAAAATCTTCTTTGCTGACGTCTACGATCCAGGGGGAAGCACTCATGGCGGTGAATTGGGGGCTGACTCCGTGCGCAATGGAGGAGCTAAGCGGCGGTTCGAATGTGGTGGCTGGGCGAATCTGAAGTGCGCCGAATTGGGCGCTGAGACATACGTTAGCTCGCCCGAGCCGGCGCGGTGTCTCCCGGGCCTGGGGGGCCTTGGAATTTCTCGCACCTTTAGCTCGGAATTTGGGCGGTGGCGAAGCTGTGAAGGGAATAATGCCGTCGCGCTCGCGCGAAGCTTGCGCGCTCATCCCCCATGGTACGAAGCTCCGAATCTCTGTTCTTGGACGGCCCCGTAGGTCGGCTTGAAGCCCTGCACGGCACCCCGCCTCTCAAGGCTCAAGCCCATGGGGAGCATCCGCCGGCCGCGGCCGTAGTTTGCCATCCCAATCCGGCCGAGGGGGGCACGATGCACAACACGGTCGTCTTTCGTGCGGCCCGTGCGCTACAAAACGCCGGCATTCCCACCCTGCGCTTCAATTTCAGGGGTGTTGAGGAGAGCGAGGGAAGGCACGACATGGCCGGTGGTGAGGTTGACGACGCCGCCTGCGCGCTGGAGTGGCTGAGCGAGCGCTACCCGGGGACGGAATTGTGGGCGGCCGGCTTTTCCTTTGGTGCGCGCACAGCTTGCGCTCTGGCGGCGCGCGAAGTTCGTGTCAAGCGATTGATTTGCGTGGCCCTGCCCGTGCGGGTATTCGAAGTGCCCGAATTGCTCGAAGTAAAGCAGCCCGGTTACTTGCTGTTTGGCAGCAAAGATTCATTCGGCACGCTCAGCGAACTTGCTCCGCGCTTTCCCAATCTGCCCAGCCAGCTCGAAACGGATGAGATCGAAGGAGCCGACCACTTCTTTCGCGGCCGCACCCCCATACTTGAAGACCGCATTCACCGCTACGCACTGCAAAGCCTCACGAAAGCATCCGACTGATGAAATCGCACCAGAAGACTTTCCCCGAAGGCGAAGTGCCTTCCATTTGCCAAGTGATGATGCCGCGCGACACCAACGCGCTCGGCACCATCTTCGGGGGCGTGATTCTCTCTCAAATTGACCTCGCAGCAGCAATCGAAGCGCACAAGCACCATCCGGGCAAATTGGTGACTGTGGCGATGGATAAGGTTGAATTCGTCGAACCGGTGTTTGTCGGCGACCTGGTTTCGCTATTCACCCGCACCGTCTCCATCGGTCGCAGCTCCATAAAGGTCGGCGTGTCGGTTTGGTCCCAACGCAGATTCGGATCCATGGAACGAATTTATGTGACGGAAGCGGAAGCGACCCTCGTTGCCGTAGATGATGATTTCAAGCCGACGCCGATCCAGCGCTCTTGCGAATACTTCGCGTACGATTCGGACAGCTCCCAGGGCAAGGCGTGAATTCGCCGGGCTCAGCCAGCTGAGCCCTGTAATTACCAGGTGACTGAAATCGAATCGAAAAAGGCTTCCGAGCCCGAGCAGCCTCTGTTGGCCGACAGCGGCTTGTTCGGGCGATTTGGACAGCGCGGCACGGGTCTTGAGTTGACAGCATTTTGCACGCTCTTGGCCGTGCTCTTGTTGCTGGAAACGTTGTGGATAAAGCTGAGCGACAGCAGCTTATTGGCGCTTGTGCCTTGGTTGCTGATCTCATCCGGCATGGTGGTCGCTGTGGTGGCTTACCTGCAACGCCAGCGCGAATCGAGCTTGCCCGACTTGGGCTTGGCCTTGCCCCAGGAAAAACTCGCAAGGAAGTTTTTCTACGGGGTTTGGATCGGCTTCTGCCTGGGACTGGGGATCAGCATCATTGCCAACACCATCATTAAGGCGGGCCTGAGCCAAGCGGATGCGAGCTCGCTCATTCCGGCTAGCAAGCTCGACTTGCTTTGCATGGGTTTGGTGATCATTCCCGTGCGAACCGTCTTGGAGGAGCTCGTCTTCCGCGGTTTCCTCTTCAGCCGCTTGGAGGCCCTGGCGCAAAGCGCGGCTCGACCCAATCTTGGCCTGGTCACAGCTTGCCTGGGATCCAGCCTCCTATTCGGCCTGTGGCACATGCCCGAGGGCTCGGCTGTGATGGTGATCCAAGGCATCCTAGGTTTGGCCATGGCCGGGCTTTACTTGACCGGCGATCGGAGTCTCTACATTCCGATCATTGCGCGCTTGACGATCAACGGCCTTGGAATGGCAGCCATGATGATGACTGTTCAGTAGGCGAGGCACGCGTCTCGCGATCCATTGCGTTCACGCTGAATGCGTGGGCGTCTTGAGGGCGTAGCGACCCTAGTTGCCCAAAACGCGGCGAGCCTGTTCCTGCGGGTCGGCCGTGTCTGTCAGGGCGCCGAAAATTTGCTCGAGCGTTCCGTCCGAGCCAGCCTGCTGCCGCAAGCTTTGCAAGTCGCCTTCTGCAACTAATTTGCCGCGGTCAAGGATCACCATGCGGTCGCAAACGCGTTCCACGACGTCGAGTAGATGCGATGTGTAGAGAACGGCTCGGCCGCCGTCGGCCCATCCGCGCAGGATGCTTTTGACGGTTGCAGCTGTCGGGGCGTCGAGTCCCGTCAGCGGTTCATCCAGCACCAAAAGCCTCGGTCGCGGCAAGAGTGCGCAGGCCAGAGCGGTTTTCTGGCGCATGCCGTGTGAGAACCCGCCGATCGGGTCGTCTCCGCGCTGACTCAGATCGAAGGCATTCAAGAGTCGGTCGGATTCCGCCAGTAACTCGTCTTCCGACATGTTGTGCAGGCGCCCGACCAGCAGCAGGTGTTGGCGCGGCGAAAGGTTGGCGTACAGGGGCGCCCCATCGGGCACGTAGCCGAGGTTTTGTCGAGCTTCGACCGGACTCTTGAACGGGTCCAAGCCACCGATGCTCACCTGGCCCGAATCCGGTTCGAGCAGGCCGCAGAGCATTCTCAGCGCAGTCGTTTTACCTGCGCCGTTGGGGCCCAGGAGTCCGAATACTTCGCCCGCCTTGATTTCCAGGCTCAAGCCTTCGACGGCGGTAACGTCTTCGAAGGTCTTGCGAACCTGATCTAAGGCGGCGAGTGAACTCATGGGCGCCACGGCTTGGTGGGACTAACGGTGATGCTTCCGAATACTCCGAATGCCGAGCATGTTCGTGCGCGGCAGTCGCGTTGCGTCGTTTGCAATGCTATCGAAAACCGTGGCGCACCCCGGGGCGCGCCACTTGGATCCAGTCGTCAGGTTGATCCGCAATCTAGATCCGCCGGGTTGGGCCGTCTGCCCAGTGCCCGTGCGTTGCGACCGAGCATGGCGACCGAGCATGGCGACCGAGTGCATTAATCGGGCGCCTTAATCGGGCGTTGCGACCGAGGAGTTACTCCGAGCAGACTTCGCAGGTAATGCCGGTCTTTTCGTGCAGGTTTGTTGCGATGGCCTCAAGAGCCTTGGGGGTGACGGGCTTTAGCTTGGACTTCGGATCGGCTTTGGGGATCGTGTAGATCTGCACCGAGGCGGGTCCGATGTCGGCCACATACTTCATCCACGACCGCAGCTCAGCATCCGTTGTGTTGTCAACGCCACCCTTGACGAAGCGAGCTTGGAGGATAATTCGCTCGTTTTCGATCAGGTTGAGGTTGGCGATGACCTCTTTGAAGGTTTCCCCCTTCTCACCCGACAGCGCGCGGAAAGTTTTTTGCGTGCCGGCTTCCAGTCGCAGGATCGGCTTGTCGTAGATACCCAGCGCGATGCGCACCTCGGGATCTTCGAGGAAGAGTGAGTCCGAGAGCAGGCAGAGTTGTGCCTTGGGGAACCACTTCTTGGTCAGTTCGCGCAGGTTCTCACTGATGTCGCGAAACTCCGGGTGCTGGATCGGATCTTTGTCGCCCGAGACGACGATGCTCTTGAGCTTCTCGCCGGCCTTCGAAAGTTCGATCATGCGCCGAGCCGCCGTAGTGACGATCAGAGCTTGACTGGGGAATTGATTAGGGCGAGCCGTCGCCAGCGTCGGCGTGATGATCAGACATCGTCCCAGCCGCGTTGAGCGCTCCGGTCCGCGAACGATGTCGCCTTGAACTGCAAGCATGTAGTTAGTTGGATTCGCGTGCCTAAATCGCCTTCGGCGGTTTGGCGGTGCTTCCGGATAAGGAAAAGGGGGAAGCGAACGGCGGGAGCAGCGCGGGGTTCCGCAGGGGAGGTCCGACGCTTGCGCGAGATGGAGGAGTTCAGCTTCTATTCCATAGGAGCGGAAAGATGGCTTCCCTTTCAATAAGGGATGACCCCTCGCTTTGAGGCCCCTCTAGCCTTAAAGCCAGTGTGCCGTTTCGGCGGAGCATTATAGGATTCGAATGGACCTATCCCAGCCCCCAGTGGCTTTCTGAGGCGTCTATTTGGTTTTGAGCCCACCGGAAGCTCGGCAACCGGCAGAAATCCCTGTTCTCGGGGCCACCTGGGGGCCCTCACGGGCGTTGAAGCAGGAAAGCGAGTTCGCCGCCGAATTCAGCCGGGAGCCCGGGGTCGCGGGAGGGGCAGGATTGCCAGGGCCAGGAGGGATGCCCCCAGACCTGTGCGGACGGGATTGGCAGCGGCCGTTCTGCACCATCTGAGCAACCACGACTGATCGGGAGCCGGGGTCACGATGTCATTGAAGATAAGGGCGATCCCACACAAGCAGGCACCCATGGCTGCCCTGGAGGCTAATATAGTGGGCGATGTGGGGGTGGCTCCCTCGATCTGGGTGGTTGTGGGCATTTGCGTGGATGTAGAGAGCTACTCGGTTGCCGCAGCCAGGGTGAACGGCCTGCGCGATTCCAGCGGGTCGGATCCTCGACCGGCGCCGAATCCCCAGCAAACGGGGCCGGCAGGCCTGGCTGGGTCCCGTCGTGGGTAAGTGCGGGTTCGTGGTTTCGGAGGGCAGACTGCTCCAATCGGGTTTGGGTTACTGACCAATCCGCAATTCCCACTTGGGCCGCCGATCTCGACCGGTTTGAATCCCAGCGCACTTCCCGTGGGGAAGCGCGCCCCGGGTGCCCGGCACCGAAGCCCGGCGCTTGGGCTATGGATGACGGAAGTCCAACGAAGTCAACAGTTTGGGCCGAGTGCATCGCGTGCACGCGGAGGCCCCGGGCTGTGGAAAGAAGGCTGTTCGGGTGCGCTTCGGCGAGCCCCAGGGCAGAGCGACTGCGTGCGAGTCATTAATTCCCTCGCAAGGAATCCCCGGCACAGGAATGGCATCCGCTCTCGATGCCGTAAACTGCCGCCCGATCAGATCGCTCCGGCTCCAAATCTGTCTTTGAGCAGCTCCCGTTCAAGCGACCCTCACGCGTCCTTGACAGTCCTCTCGAAGCGGTTTTAGAGTCCCTGCTAAATTGTTCGGCTGAAAGGGATTAGAACTCCTAGACCGGCTTCGATCGCAAGCTCGAAGCGGGCGCGAAAAAGGCTCCCATAAGGACTCGTGCTGAGTCCGACCGGAGTGTGGCTCGCAGTGCGTTCGAATTTCCCCAGCGAGCATTGCACCAGAGTTCACTCCCCTCGTTCCGACCGCCTCATCCATGTACTTCGACTACCTCAACGTCCTCGTCTTCTCGGCGGTGGGGCTGGTGTTCGTTTTCGCCAACATGATTTTGGCGTCTGTACTGCGCCCCAAGCGCACCGTTACCGAGGGTCTCGAAACCTACGAGTGCGGTGAAGAGACGATTGGTGACGCTTGGATTCAGTTCGACATCCGCTACTACACGGTGGCCTTGGTTTATGTGGTCTTCGCGGTGGAGATTGCATTCCTGTTTCCTTGGGCCGTGGTCCTGAAGGAAGCCATGTCGGGCACAGGTGCAGCTGCGGGAGCGGGCATCGGCTTCTTCGCATTGGTTGAGGGAGTGACTTTCATTGCGATCCTTTTCTTGGGCTTGGCCTACGTCTGGCTCAAGGGTGATTTGGATTGGGTGCTGAGCTTCAACGCACCCGCCTACGAGCCGCCCCAACGCCGCGGTCGCTACATCCCGAATATCGAAGAGCTTGAAGAGATTCAGGCCCGGGAAACTGAGGCGGAGGCGGAGCCCGAACCCGCCGACGAAGGCGAGGCGGCTTAGTTCCAAGCACTCGGCCCAAGCAGGCATAGCCCGACATCGGCACGGATGATTCGGGCGGGAGTGGCCCGGTTTGCGGGCTGACCCACCAAGCATTCACTCAACACAGCGCGAGCACAGAACATGGGATTCCTCGAAAACGAGTTCGAAGAGAACGTTTTGACCACGAAGGTCGATTGGCTCATCAATTGGTGCCGATTGATGAGCGTTTGGCCGATGACCTTCGGATTGGCCTGCTGCGCGATTGAGATGATGGCGGTTGGAGCCGCGCATCACGACATCGATCGCTTTGGTGCGGGAGC
>JAJDES010000550.1 GCA_029259675.1 Planctomycetota bacterium | reverse complement strand
GTTGCCTGGATGTCATGTGCACCAGGCAAAAGGAGCAGTGATCCCCCTTCTACTTCCAATTGCATTGCTGTTGAGCGCGTCGTGGAGTTGAAGACAGCTGTGCGTTGGACGATTCGGCCCGCGTCCCAAGCTTGGGCTACAACAAGGCCGATTCCATCCATTCGTGGTACAGATAGCTTTGCTCCAATGCGGGCTTTGGGGTTGAGGCTGTGGAGGCCCTGCGAGCTCAGTTGGAATACCTTCAAAGAGATTAAGTCGCGCAAAGGCTCGCCGCTTTGCAGCAAGGTCATGGCGAGTTGGTTTCCCGATCCGAACTCAAATTCAAGTAGCTCAGTTCCGAGAATCTCGAATTGAATGCTTTGCATGCCAGTTGTTAGCTCAGCCTCAAGTGAATACTGACCGGGCGTCAATCCTTTGAACTGGAAGGTGCCGTCGGTGTCACAGAGAACAGCATTGGGAGCCGGTTCAAAGTGATCCCGGTTCCGCAGACGCATCCATGTCTCCCGCGCTCCCGGCGAAGCATCCGTGGCAATGCCACGAACTTCGGCACCCATTGCGGCGGTGAGTTCAACCTTCACGGCTTCACCCGCACTCAAATTCAAGTATTGGGACCCGGTGCCTATGGATTGACCAGCGTCAATTTGTACGAACCAAGGGCCGGGGCACACCTGTTCAAATACGAATTGTCCGTTTGGGTCGGTGGTGACCATTCGGGCTCTAAAGGCTTTGTTCACGGCTTTCACACCCTGTTCAAAGGCCGAATGCAATCGCACACTGCATTCGGACCCGATTTTGTCATCTGCCAAGAAGACTTTTCCGCTGATGGTTCCCGTTCCGATGACCATCGTTCCCAGATCCAATGTCTGCCCTGCTTCAAGCTCCAACTCTGGGAACCAAAACCCATGGACTCCATCAATTACGGAACCGAAGGAGAATCGCCCGGGTTCGAGGCCATTGGCCTGAAAAGCGCCGGCGTCCACAGGAATCGGAGCCAGGTTGGGCCAAGTAGGCGGATTCCAGTGGGGGTTGTTTTGTATGTCGCCTTCAATCAACCACGGGAATAGAAACTTCTGCTGCTCGAAGGCCTTTGGAAGCTTGCCTCTGACACGAGCAAGTTCTTGACTTAGGTTGAGGCGAAGTGTGCCGGGCACTTGAACGGCCTGGCGAAAGATGGCCTTGCCACTTCGGTGAAGTTCGAGTGCGTACTCACCCGGACTGGCTAGCAGCTTGAACTTGCCGATTTCGTCGGCAATGGTCCAAGCGCGGGCCTGACCTTGTTTGTACAGATAGATGCGCAAGTCGTAATCGGGCGAGGAGCTTTTCCAATCTTCAATTTGGCCGCTTAGCTCTTCGAGAGCAGACAACCGTATCGGGTCGAGTTCATTCGTTTCTCCGGCTCGAACTTCAACCGGCGTTGGCGCTGGCATTGAGCGTGTGGCGTACTTGAAGAGCTGGACTTTTTCTAAATCCAAACGCCCACTGCCGGCGGATAAATCGTTCAATTCAAATTTGCCTGACTCGTCGGAAACGGTCTGGTGCGATTCTTGACCCCGCTGCTTTGCATCTCGGTAGCTCACTCTTACCTTGGAAGCGGGGCTGCCATCGGAATTCAAAACAACACCCGCCAGGTTTCCTAAACGGGGCAAGACCAAGCGCATCTCATTGCGACAAGTCTCCGGATTTATCACGAATTCGGATTGACCCTTTGCAAGTGGGGAACCATCAGCGCTCAAGACCTGCAGGTTCAGAGTCATACCCGTGGGCAACGGCGTGATCGTCAGGCACCCATTCGAGTCACTGGGGCCGTAGCCACCGGGCTGGGGGCGATTTTCCCACAAGTCTTTGGTCGCATATTCCAGAGGGGTGGCTGCAAATTGAAAGTGGTCAAACTCGACAAATAAGTCAGTGAGTGGCGCGCCCACCGAATCGACCAGCTCAATCCATAGCTCGCCCGATGGTGACAGTTCGATGCGTTCGACAGATTCCCAATCTTCACTCGTTATGCAGCGCGGCAGGAATCCTCGGGCTCGAATTAGCAATTGCATGCCAGGGCCGGGTTTCTCCGAGAATACGAATCGACCATCGGGACCGGTCTTGGCGACTTCTTGTTGTTCGTCAACTTGGTTAGCCGGCAATTCCGATCGCAGGCTTTTGAGCGAAATTAATCCCTTTGTAGGCGAGTTGCCCTTTGCGAGTTCGCGCTCCACTTTCGGGGCGATGGCCTGCAATTCTTGGCTGTATTGCTCAGCTCTTGATCTCACGCGAGCCGTGAGGATGGACGCACCTTGGATGGGAGTTTTTGTAAAGCGGTTGATGACGATCACCCCGGGATCGATTCCTGCTGCGATTGCTGAGTTCGCACGCTCGCTCGGAATTCGTTCAGGGGTTGTACTTAAGTGACTTGTGTCTTCCGATGAAGTGGGCTGGCTTATGCGTGGAGTCCATTCGTTGCCACCGGCTTCAATTGAGGGGCTAATTCCCCCTGTGAAGCTGGTCGAATTCCAAATCCAAGCGGCCAGCACCGCTCCCGCCGCGACTCCCCCGATAGATTTCACGCCCATTGCCGAAACTCCTAGTAAAGCGCTCGTTCCAATCGGGAGCGGGCGCTCGGTTTTTGCGAATTGGATCAGGGAGAGGGACCATTGTCCGCGGCTGCCGAATTCCTTATCCAGGCGAGTGCGCAACAGATGAAGGGCTCGCGACAAGCGGGTTCGAATGGTTCCAGACGAAAGGCCCATGCGCGCAGCGATTTGTCTTGGGGGCAAGTCCTCGAAGAAACGCTGAACAATGACCTCGCGGTAGGGCTCATCCAAACTCAACACGGCTTCGACCAGAGTCCTTTGAAGCTCGAGGCGGCGCTCGGAATCCATGCACGGCGCTGCTTGATCGCCAGCCAAGTCTTCCGATCTGTGCTCCGGGTGCTGAGCTCTGCGTTTCCCTGCCGTGCGGCGGATTACTTTGGAAAGCCAAGCTCGTAGACTCGGCCCGCTGCCATGGGGCGGCCGTCGCAAGGCCGACACCCAGGCGTCTTGAACCACATCCTCAGCCGAGTCGGCATTGCCAACCAAGCGCTTGGCTAGATTTCGAGCCCAACCGGTTTGGTCGAGTAGTTCTCTCAGAGTGCTTTCTTGTCGCGATTCTCCCATTTGGTCTTGGAGTGCTGCGGGGAACGGAATCGTCACCGATTTTTTCCATGTGAGGGCTGCCGGAACAAAATCGATACGCTTTCGCGTAGCCTTCGACGCCCAATCGAGTCAGTGGCCTGGCAAACGCCGGTTCAGGGCTTGACCTCGAAGCACGAGCAACGATCCGAGACCTTGGAATCCAAAGCAGAAGAACCCGTTGAAGCGGCTTTCATGGGTCGCCATCGCAAGTTGGTGCGGCGCACGGCTTTGGTTTCGGTTCTGACGTTGTTGAGCCGGATTTTGGGCTTTGTGCGCGAGGTCTTGGCCGCAACGCTGTTCGGGGACAAGTCGGGCATCTTTGATGCCTTCATCACGGCTTGGCGGGTTCCCAACCTCTTTCGCCGGTTTCTTGGGGAAGGAGCGCTGTCCACGGCCCTGCAAACGAAATTGACAGGTGTCGATTGCGATCGCGGGAATGCCGCCGGGAGGCAATTGCTCTGGGCGACCCTGCGGCTTGTCTTTGCAATTCTCTTGCTCCTTTGCGGGTTGGTCATGTTCGCGGCCGCGAACTTGCCCGACACTTTTCCAGGCACGGATTGGGCCTGGTTGGGCGCGGACCCCGCGGCAGTGCGTGAGCTTTGCGTCCGACTGATGCCGTTCGTGCTGGCGATTTGCCTGTCGGCTCTGATCGGCGGTGCGCTTCAGGTTCGAGGCCACTTCAGCACGCCCGCACTGGCTCCGGTGGCGCTCAACCTGTGTTGGATCGCGTCCCTCTGCTATGTGGGTTGGAGTTTTGGCTGGGCGACCGATGTGGATCCGGAAATCATCGGCAGTCCCGAGGAAAAGGCCCGCCAGCTGGAGATGACCCGGGTTCTCTCCTGGGGGGTGTTGCTGGCCGGTTTGGTCCAGCTCGCCATTCAAATTCCGGCTATGGCGCGCTTCGGACTGTTAGGCTCGAGTCCGCAGAAGGGAGAGTTTGCTGGGGGCGAAGGGCTCAGCAAGCTTGAGGCTCGCAGCGAGGCGCGGCGGGTTTTCGCGCGCAGTGCACCCCTGGCGCTGGGCGCCGCCGTTTATCAGGTCAATGTTCTGATGGATGGCCTGATGGCGGAAAGCCTGCTCACGGACGGCGGGCCGTCCGTGCATTACTTCGCGAACCGCATTCAGCAATTCCCCCTGGCACTGATCGCCGTTGCCGCCACCAGCGCCGTTTTTCCGGCCCTGCAAGCCCTCGGCCACCGCGGGCAGAAGGCCGAGCTACGCCAGCTCCACGATCGCACTCAGCTGGGGGTCGCTTTTCTGGCCTTGCCCGCTACCGCCGGGCTGCTGGTCTTGGCCGGGCCCATTGCCGGAGTCTTGTTCCAGCACGGAGCCTTTGAGGAATCGGGAGTTCAGCGCATGGGCTTGGGTCTGGCCGCTCTCGCGTTGGCGTTGCTTCCGGCGGGAGCGGTGGGCCTGACCAGCCGGACTTACTACGCCCTCGGCGATTTTCGAACGCCGGTGCGCATCTCCGTCGCCATGCTGATCGCCAATGCGGCCCTCAATGTGGCCTTCGTTCGAGGCGGTGGAATGGACGTCGAGGGGCTGGCGCTCGCTACGGTGATCACCAGCTGGGGCAATTTGCTGCTGCTCTTGCCGGGCTTGAAGCGCCTGGGATTGCCGAGCGCGGAGAGCGGATGGGGCGGACGTCTCGTACGCTCCACGGTCGGTGCCCTGGTTTGCGGGCTGATGGCTTGGGGCTGCTATGAAGTCTCTTCTGGCGGCGCTCAATCGGGCGTGCGTGCGGCGTGGTCCCTGTGCCTCGCCATTGCGGCCGGCGGCGGGGGCTTTGTGCTTTGGGCCGTACTGAGTGGAGCGCCCGAATGGATACACTTGAAAGAGCGCATGCAAGCCAGGGCCGATCGCCGTCGCGCGAATTAAGCAACGCACAAGTCGTCATCACTCGGCGCAGTTTGAAGAGTTTTTTGCTACCGATTCTCGCCGGCAAATCAATAGGCTCGATGCTTGATTTGGGGGATTGGGAAGAGCGCAGGGGCGCTCAGTCTCGTTTTCGATCACAAGTGCGCTAGCCCCAACATGTAGTGGCTGAGTCGACCATTACTCCCTTGATCATGCGACTCGTAGGTATGACTATCGCTACCCATCTCCACCGAAGTTGGAGAGATTCAGATCCCCACTAGATGTCGTCGGAGGACGTGAGTGAGTACATCGGAAGCTGTAAAAAACCCTCGGGCTGGTAAGCAATC
>JAJDES010000549.1 GCA_029259675.1 Planctomycetota bacterium | reverse complement strand
CGTTGGCACAGGCAATGAGCGCCGACGGCTGGATCGTGGCTTTGCCCGACATGCGCGGCAGCGGTCGCTCGGAAGGTCCGCGCGGACACAGTGCGGGCATGCTTGAAGTGGCGCGCGATTTCGACAGCGTTCAAGATCACTTGTCGTATCGCATGCCCTTTTCTCAAAAGGTGCTGATCGGTGTCGGCCTGGGCGGCCTGTACGCATTGAGCTATGCGCTCGATCGTCCCGACGGAGTTGCGGCGGTGGTGTCGGTGGGACCGTTGCTCAGCCCGAAATTCCAAGAGCCGGCGGCCAAGGGCGGCATCATGGGCATGTTCAAGAAGAGCTTGCCGACCGACACCAGCCCGATTGGCTTCACCCCGGAACAGCAAAGTTCACTGCCCGAATCCCAAGCCCTCTTCGCCGGCGGAGACAACGTCCACGATTGCATTTCGCGACGCTGCATCGCGTCCGTACTCGAAACGGCAGCCAGTGTGCGCTCCCGTGCGAGTTCGATCAGCGTGCCGACACTCATTTTGCAAGGCACGGAAGATCCCTTGGCCAACATGAGCGAAGTGGAGGCTTTGGCTGGCGGCAACATCGAACTGCGCAAGGTTGAGGGCGCACGCCACCAAGTTTTTCACGACGAGAGCGGCGCCGAAGAGATGGCCTTCGTGCGCAGCTGGGTTGACGGAAAACTGCCGCGTTCAGTTTGACGCATTCGTTCTGAAGCGCCCCGCACACCACTGCGAAGCGCTCGTTTGAGCGCGCGACTCTTCGAGTCCGCTCGGCATTCGCAACCCGCGCCGCGCGAATCTAAGTAGCGGCGGGGGGCCTGGGCTCACCCGAGCGAATCCAGTCCTGGAGCAAAACGTAGGCACTCCAGCTGTCGCGCCGATCGCGTCGGTTTTGTCCGTGGTGGCCGGCTTCGCGCAGGAGGTCTTCGGCCTCGCGCGTGGTCAAATGTTCATCCCACGGAAGGAGTTCAACGCGCGGGAAGCGCGATCGCAAACGCACTCCAAAGGCTTGCACATCCTTGGCGCGAGCTCCCGCGCTGCCGTCGGAGGCCAGCGGCATGCCCAGCAGGAAAACATCGACATCGCGCTCCTCGAGCAGTTTGTCGACGTATTGGAGCAGGGGCTCTCCGTCGCCGCTCGCACTGCAAACCGATAGCGGGGCAACGGTGATGCGCAGGGGGTCCGCGACGGCGAAGCCGGTGCGCTTGGTGCCGTGATCGATGGCGAGAACGCAGCCCATGTCAGTTCAAGCTGAGCCTTGCTTGCAAAAGCGGAAAGCGGGGCGCCATGGGTCGAAGCACAAGCCCTTTCCGATTCATCCCGTTGAATTCCATCACTACAGAAATTCCGGCCCGTCCTTTTTCAGGCGTTCGACGATCAGCTTGACGTCCTGGGCGCGCTCGCGCGGGCAAACCAACGTTGCGTTGCCCGCTTGCACGACGACAAGGTTTTCGACGCCGATCAAGGCCAGCACGCGCTCGCCCTCGGCGTAGGCGACACAACCCTTGGAGTCGTGCGCAATCAATTTGGCGCCTTCGCTCAACACTCGGTAATTCTCGTCGGAGTCGGCGGCGTGCACGTCGGGCAGTGCGGCCCAGGAACCGACGTCGTTCCAACTGTAACTGACGGGCAACACGCGCACGTTGCCGGCCTTTTCGAGTACGGCCGTGTCGATTGGCTCCGAGGGTAGCTCCGGGTAGACGCTTTCGATCGCTTCGCCCGCGTCCAGCCGCGCCAGACCTTGGATCAATGCCGGTACATGGGTTTCGATCGCTGCCAAGATGGCCTTGGAACTCCAGACGAAGATGCCCGCGTTCCAATAAAAGCCGCCCTGCTGGAGAAACTCCTGCGCCCGCTCAAGCTTTGGCTTTTCGACGAAGCGTTTGACGCCCAGCACGTCGATGCCGTCCATCTGACCGAAAGCGTCGCCCGCTTCGATGTAGCCGTAGCCGGTGGCGGGAAAGGTGGGTTCGACACCTAGGGTGTAGAGCGCGTCCACTTCCTTAGCAGCCTTGGCAGCGGCCAAAATCGTGCGCTGAAAAGCTTCGACCGGTTCGATCACGTGGTCGGCCGGCAGGACAGCCTGGAGGGCATCCGGATTGCGGCGCGCGATTTCGTGCGCGGCCCAGGCCACGCAGGGCGCGGTGTTGCGCGCCATGGGTTCGGCCAGCAGGTTTTCGGCCGGCAATTGCGGTAGGCACTCGCGCACTTGCTGCGCCTGGTGCGCCGCGGTCACAACCAGGACGCGTTCCGCTGGAACGAGGCCCTCGAGGCGGGCGAAGGTTTCCGCAAGCATGGATTGCCGGCCGGAGATGGGCAGGAATTGCTTGGGGCGCGCGTTGCGGCTGGCCGGCCAGAAGCGGGTGCCGGATCCGCCGGCCATGATGACCACGTAGAGCTCTTGCACGAATGTGAGGCGGGTGGGGAGTTGCTTGAATTGCCGGCGAAAGCAGGAGGCCAGCGCCGGGCGGGGATTCTAGCCGCCCGCGCCCGGGGATGGGCGATCGGCTCCTTGCGGGGCGGGAGTCGCTGCAGGACCCCAAGCCATCAGGGGCAGCGCCTCAATTGTTTTGGGCCGGGAATGCGCTTTGTGCCTGTGCCTAGAAATTTGCGCGGCATGGGGCCCAGCCGTCGCCTTTGCAGGCGCGGAACCTAAAAACGCTGGGGCAGAGGCGTGAACTCGGGCAGGGGCAGGGCGCGCCGCAACTCACCTGTGCGGCGGAAGATGTCGAGGATGGAGTTGCGCAGGATGATTTTCGGGCGCGCCATGTCGCCGCGAATCGAAACGCTGAGGAGACTGTTTTGAATCCAGTAGACGAAGCGCGCAAAGATCCCGAGCTTGTTGATCAAGCTGTATTGGACTTCCAGGTCGTGGCTCAAGCTGCCGTCCAAGCCGACGCTGCCTTCGCCGACCAAAAGCAGGATCGGACTGTGGGCATACATGTCGCGCATGTAAATACGCCCGTCTTCCACTGCCAGCTTCGTGCGCATGCGATCGAAGAGGGCGGATCCGTCGAAGCCCAGCTGCGAGAAGAGCTCGCGCATGGCGGGGATGGACCACAGCCTGGCTTCGCTGAACGAGATTTCGCCCGTGCCGCGCATGCTCTTGAAATCGCCGGGCGTGCCCCGCAAGCGCATCCAACCCGCAACCTTGCCTTTGTCGGCCACGGCCGAGTCGAACAATCCCTTGAGCAATCCCTGGGCGTCCGCACGGACCGGATTGCCGATTTCGAGCGCGGTGGTGAAATTGTAGGGCTCGCGCAAATCGACCGCGATGGCCGTCGCGCCCTGTTCGCGACCTCCCAGTGAAGAAAAGGAGCCGCCCTCCAACTCGCCGTAAAGCCGCTCCAGTGAAAATCGACTTTCGACCAAACTGAGTGTGGCCCGCTCGATGGAGAGCGAGCGTCCGGCAACGCGACCGTAGAGATCGCGCAACAAGCCCCACGCGCGCAATCCGCCCGATTGCAGGATCAGACTTTGAATGACGATTTTGCCCGATGAGAGGTGCACGGGAAGGCCCAGGCGCACGTCCACACTTTGCGGGACGATGGATCCGTGAAAGCCGAGTTTCGTGTTGCCGTTGCGATCCACGTGCAGGAGCACGTGGGCGCCGCGCTCGGGATCGAGGCTCGCCGTTTGGCTGCCGAGGTCAATCGATCCGCGCAGACCGGCGCCGTCGATCAAGGCTTCCAGGGTGGCTTCGTCCAGGAAGTTTTGCAGGTGCTCGCGGTCGAGCGGCATGTCGCGCGCAAAGATCTCCGTTTGCAGCAGGAAGCCCTCGGAATCGGGCAGGAAGCCCTCGCCCAAGATCAGGGAGTCCGTGTAGGGCAGGCGATCCAAATTTTTGGAGTCGAGGAAGAAGAGCTCGCGCAGTTCGATCGGCGTACTCGCCAGCTCCGCGCGAATATTGGTTCCGTGCAGGATTTCGTTCTCTCTTACGAGAACTCCGCGCATGTTGCTCAAGGCAAAGTCCCCGACACTGAGATCGGTGTTGCGCATGTACACACGAAAATCGACCTGAGCTTCCGCTTTGGGATCGGGCAAAAAGCCGAGGTCGGCACGAAAGTCGAGCAAGCCGCTGATTTTCTGGGTCGATAGGTCCAAGTTGCCGGGACCGCCGCCGGTAATGGCGCGCTGCAAAGAGCCCAGCAAGCTGCGGTTGGATGGATCGATTCCGGCGCCGATGATCTGCATGCGACCGCCGCCTTCGGGCGGAAATTGGCCGGCGCCGACGATCACAATTTCGTCGTTCCAGCGCCCGCTCATGCAAAAGCGAGTGGTGGAGGCGTAAACCACCGGGGGCAAGTCGAGATCGAGTTCGGGGTAGGGCTTGCGCAGAGCCTCCCGCTCGATGTGATTGGTTTGGACGCCGCGACTTAGGAAGCGGCCGCGCAATTCGCGCGTGCGCGCCGGAAAGGCCTCCGGTTGGATCTCCATGTCGCCGGGAGTTGCGCTGAGCTCCATCTTGAAGGGAGCGCCCGGGCCGGCGACATGGCTGCGATATTTGACGTTCGCGGTACCTTTCCAGCCCAGTTCCTGTGCGCGTTGCTCGAGCCCTTCGACATTGTCGGACAGGATCTGCCAATCGGATCCGCGCAGGGACAATCCGTCGATATCGACCGCGTAGCTGCCGCGACCGCTCTTGGGGATGTCTTTGAATTCGATGCGGTCGGCCAAGCGCGCTCCCCGATATCGAATGTCGACCTTGGCGCGACCATTGGTGGATAGATCGCCCTCGGCCAGAAAAACCAATCCGGCGGCGCGATAAATCGGAAATTGGCGTGTGCCGTCGGCCGCGAAGGACGCGTGGGGTGAAAAGCGCAAATGGAATTCGCCCTCGACATTGAGCAGCGGCACGGGCAATTCACTCCAGCGCATCCGATCCGCCTCGAAATTCACATTGCCGGTGGCCACGGCTCCCTTCGTGAACGCGGAGGAATGAATGCGCCAACTTGCGGATATTTGGCCGCCCTCCGGCGAGTATTCGGGAAAGATACCGGCGGTGGCGGGCATGCCCTTGAAGGCTTCCCCGAGGGCGGCGTTGATCTCCAGAGCCGGCACTTCAATCGCAAGTTCAAAGTCGATCGGATCGCCGACTTTTGCGGGCGGCACGAAAAGTCCGTTGCCGTAGACAGGACCGCTGCCGTGGTCGCCGCTCATATCAGCCAAGACCAGTCGCGATTCGACGGCGCTCGCCCGATTGAGATTGAAGACCACCTGCCCATCCACATCGCTGATGGGTAGGGGCACGCCGTAGCGATGTCCCGCTTCATCCAGGAATCCGTGGTAGCGGACGTGGGCCTTTCCGCCGGGCCGCACGTCGATCAGCACGTCGGGAACGACGGAGCTGTAATCGGAATCGGGAGCCGGCGGGCTCGGGATGCGCAAGCCGATATGGGCATCCACAGCGCCGCGCGGCTCGAGCGCTGTCCAAATGTTGTCCAAGGTGGATTGTGCTTGGCCGTCCAAGCGCAACTGATCCATGGCTTCGCGTTCGACCGAAATGTTCGGTAGGGACATCCACGCGACCAGTGCGTCATCTGCTCCGGCAGCTTGTCCGCCGAGAATCGTTCCGGTTGTCAAGCAGTCGCCCCATTGTGCGGCGGTGGTGCCGCGTGCGGTCCATGCCTCGGCCGCCCAAAGTCCGTCGCCCTTGCGCGGCGCGTAGGTCGTTTGCAAACGCAGCTCGACATTTTCCAGTTCGGGTCCCGCGCTGGCGCCGGCCAAGGCTCCATCGAGCAGCGACAGCGAAAAGGTCGCTTGGGCCTGTTGACCGGGGTCCAGGGGCAAAACAGCGTTGGCACTCAGGCCCATGCGGAAGTTGGCCTTGCTGAGGGGCGGCAACTCGCCCGGCGGCAACTGCAAGGCATCGATGTCGAGTTCGAGGTCCTGGGCAAAGGCGGTAACCTCAAAGACGCCGCGCTCGCGTTCTTCGCCGCGAATGCGGATCTCAGCGCCGGGCAGATCCCGCGCCAGGGCCGGCCGCAGCCTGCCGCCCATGCGCGTACCTTCCGAGGAAGGAGACAGGTGCGCATCCACCGTGCCCAGGGGAATGGTCTTGCCCGATGGAGATTCCAAGCTGAGCGCCAAATCGCGAATGTCGATGACCGGTAGGTTGTCCAGGAATTTCAGGTCATCGGTCAGGTCGCGGGTCTGGGAAAGGGGCTTTTGGCGCTCACCCAATTTGCGTAGGCCGTCCAACAGGAAGTCGGAGATGCGCAATTCGCCGCCGTGCACGCTCAGTTTTGCCAGCAAGCGTTCGGGCTGGGTGCTGGGGCGCATGCGCACGTGAATGCGGTCAAAGCGCACGCGATCCTCACCGCTGCCCAATTCCAATCCGATCAACTCCACGCCCGGCTCAAACCAATGAACGTCGAGGTCCTCCAGTTCCAGGTCCTGGGCCAAGGGCCCGAGCTCCTCGCGCAGCCGCTGACGCATGGCGTCTGCGATCCAGCCGCTCTGTTCGAGCACAAAGAAGCTGACTCCGGCCCCGATGATGATCCAAGCCAGGGCGTAGTAAGCCGTGCGCAGGAAGCGTCGCAGAGCTCTCACCCGGGGGACCTCACGTCGGCGGCTTCGCCTTGGCCGCTTGCTTGGGGAGCTTGCTCCATGCCGCCCGTTCGCCCGGCATCGCGCCTAGTGGAGGCGTTGGGTTTGCCCTCCGTACCCGTTGCAGGATCTGCCGTTGAGTCGGGCCGAGCTGCTTGAACTCTGGGAGCGGGCATAAGGGTGCCGAGGTCGAGGCTGCCGCTTTCTTCGCTCGAGTGGTAAATGCGCCTGACCCGGTCGCCGAGTGAGCAGGTGATTTCGTAGGGAATGCTGCCGGCCCACGCGGCTACGTCCTCGGCTCGAATCTCTTGGTCACCGTCCACACCGATCAGAGTGGCCGTATCGCCCACGGTTGCTCCGGGAATGTCCGTCGCATCGACGGTGGTGTAGTCCATGGAAACGCGCCCGACGATGGGCGCACGTCGGCCGCGCAGGAGCACTTCACCGCAATTGGATACGCGCCAGGGAACACCGTCGTTGTAGCCCAAGGGCAGGGTCGCCAGGCGCGTGGGGCGAATCGCACGCCAAGTACTTCCGTAGCCGACACTGGCACCGGCTGGAAAGTCTTTGATGAATACGATTTGGCTACGCAAGGCTAGGACCGCTTCTTGTTCGGTTGGGCGCGACAAATGCCCGGGCAAGATGCCGTAGGCGCTGATGCCGGCTCGCACCATGTCGTAGATCGGCCTCTGGCCGGTAAAGATGTGGGCCGAGTTGGCTACATGGACCAATCCCGTGGGCAAATGCCGTTCTCGGGCCCCCAGGAGGACCTTTTCGTAGCTCTGCATTTGGGTTTCCGTGGCCTCTGAAGGCTCGCCCTCAATGTAGGTTAGGTGGGTCTTGACGCCGCCCAACTCAACCTGAGAAGCCGCGTGATTTC
>JAJDES010000548.1 GCA_029259675.1 Planctomycetota bacterium | reverse complement strand
GCGTGTCGGGCGTGATCAGACAGCTCGGAGGGCCACTGATAGACCGCAGCTGATGTCGGTCGAAGCGCTGAAAACCGAATGCATGGCCGTGCGCGTGTAGCCGTGGTTGGGTAGCAGCAACACATCACCCGCATTGAGCAGGAGCCCGTGTCCGGCATCGGCCAGGAGGCTTGTGAACTCGGGGCCGCAGTCAACCAGGGGTCCCAGGCGTCCGCATCCGGGTTCTGCCAATTCCGTCAGCAGTTCGGCTCGGTTAATAAGGAAGCGTTGCATTTGCTTGCGCTTGCCCTTGTCGCTGAGCAAGGCTTCGTTGAGCCACGGTGCAGCACCTTCAAGCAGCAACTCCATGAATTCCGTTACTCGATCCGCCAGATCGCTGATCGAAAGGGCGAGCCAAGCGGTGCGGCCCGAAACCTGCAAAAAGGCAACTCCAATTTGGCGCCCGGGATTGTCCGCATCGTCGGAGAAGGCGTCATGATGAAAACGGGCGCCGCCATTTTCGGAGTTCCAGTAGACGATGGGCTCTGTCGGCAAAAAATCCGAATCGGATAGATACCGTATGCGCTCCCGCAAGTCTTGATGCCCGTGGAAGAGGCGGAATTCAGGCAGGCTGGCCAACGCTATTTGGGTCAAGTGGCGCAGACGCCGCTCGTCCCGACGCCCATCGTCTTGGATTTCCCGGCCAAAGCCGAAACGCAGTCGTCGCGAGCGATCATCGGGGTGATTGGAAAGTCGACCGAGTTTGATCCAAAGGTCTGCGATGGGATCAACGGGATTGGCCCCGGCGACAGCAGCAGTGTCGGCGGTGTCGTCCGCGGGCGATGCCGCCACATGCCCATCGGATCCCCGTGCCGAAATAAAGATGCGAGCCAAGTCGCGATCGTCGCCGTTGCTATCGGACGGCGGTCCGCCGTCAAAGCTGCTTGGCGGAAATTCTTGCCGGGTCGCGCTGACTTCATATCGGACGCCGCTTTTGGATCCACTACCGGATCCACTACCGGATCCAATAGCGGGGGATTTATCGGTGGGTCCGAGCCTGGGCTCGATCCAGCCGGACAGGCCGCCGGAATTTTGAATTTGTTCGTAGCGCGTGAGGGAGTCTTTTGCGCTGCGTCGCAACTCCGGTTCGGAAAAGGAGCCGGGGTAAACAAGCGGGCGTCCATGCCTCCAGCGGGATCGGTGCTCGCGCTTGCGACTGGAGTGAGGCTTGCCTGATACTTCGGCCCAACGTCCGTGCCATTGCCCCCTGCGCACAAGCTCCACCATTGAGGTGGCGGCGCGTTTTAATTCGCCCAAGAACTCTGCTGGCTCATCCTCGCGGAACGAGATTAGGTCCCTGGAGCCCGGACAACGGTCTCTGTCGGGCGAGTCAAGGATCTCACGGAATAGGCTGTTGGCTGGGGTCAAGGCTTTGGTGCGGGTAACGGAGCTCAGGGCGAAGAAAGTGCAGAGAATTTACCTGCCAATTGAGCTGATGGCCCGTTCGCAGATATCGCCTCTCTTGACCGGACTTTTATTTATTCGCATCCCTCCAAGCGAATTAGGGGCGGTTGCTGAAAGTGAGTTCTCAATAGTGGGTCATTTGAGTCGAAGTTGCGGCGCAGTTGTGAGGGAAACTTCAGGTGCCCGCAGCCGAGCGGTGCCGCACAGCCGTTCCGGCTTTGGACAGCACCGGTTGACGCCAACAAAGTTAGCCCCGAAAATCAGCGCAAGCCCCGCAGTTCATCCGCGTGAACGCGAAGGGCCGGCCGCCACCGACCACAGCTTTTCCTATTGGTCTTCCTACTGGTCTTCCGGTTGGAGCATCCGCTTGGAATCGGCGCTTGGTGTTGGCTGCGACCTGAAAACTTGAAGTTCGATGGGGCACCGTTTGCAAAGAGGGTGCCCTTTCGCAGGAGCAAATCGTTTAGCGAATGCCTGTCTGTGTTGCCGCTTGTACTACTCAAGTTTGGAAAACACGCGTGGGATCCGGATCGCGAGAGACAACCGGTCTCGCGCATGGATCGCTAGCGGTATGCGCCTGGAGCCTGAGATTCGAGCGGCTTGTTATTCAGTTGTGAAACACGTACGGACAATCGAGGAAAAACATGAACCTTCGCAAGACATCCATGATCGGCAGCACAGGTTGGAGTGGGGACAAGGTCAATTGCAGACCAGATCGGCAGAAGTTGGCAGCACCGAGTTGGGTGCTATCGGGACTATTCGCCGCTTCCTTGCTTGCGGGCAACAGTGAGGCCCAGCTCGCAAAGAGATTCTTTTTCGGACCCAGCCCCGCACCCGGCATCGAGGAGTATGTGAAGACTTTCTCGGACCTTGAGGGATGGGATTGGCTGGCAACTCAATCCCACGCTTTTGATGTGCACATCAATTCGCTGGGCCCCAATCCGAACGACGCTTCTTTCCTCCAGGACGATGAGCTACTGGCCTTGATCGACATGATCGATCACACCGGCTTGGAAGTCGCCTTGATCGTCGGCGGCTTGCGAGTGGCCGACATCCATCAGGACCCCGCAACTTGGCCGAAGATGGGCGAGGGTCGAGCTTTCAAGGACGACAAGGGGCTCAAGCGCTTCTTGGACATGGGCGGCCACATCGACCACTTCCTTGTCGATGGCGCCTTCCGTGAAGTAACCATCAACCTAGGTATGTCTTGGGAGCAGGCTGCCGGAGAACTCTCCGACTACTTGGAGATCATTCGTCGTCGCGCACCCGAGGCGAGCTTGACGTTGATTGAGCCGCTGCCCAGTTATCACTTGGGCGAACTGGAATCGCTCAATTGGCCCATTAGCCAAGGGGATGTTAGCGACCTCTTTGACACCGTCTTTCCGATCCTGGGCGATCGCGGGCATCGCTTTGAAGCCTTTTTGGCCGACTCGCCGATCAACTTCACGAAGGCGACTCCCCTCGGATTCGAGAAAATCGTCGGCGTTGAGCACTTGGCACACTCCTGGGGCCTGCGGTTCGGCCTGTTTTTGACCGACGAAATCGGCGGCTTCGATTCCTCCAAGCTCTTCTACGAAAACTGCATGGAAGGCCTGATGCTGTTGCGCGAAGCCGGCGGCAGTCCCGATGACTTCAACTTGCGCACTTGGTTCACCCAGCCGGACAAGGTTGTCCCCGAGGATGAGCCCTACACCCATGCCTGGACCTCGGGTCAATTGGCGCGCCAGGTGTTCGCGCAGTATCCGCACCGTGCCCCGGGCACCTCGACGGTCACGTTTGACGACAAGACATTGGGTGAGCTGCGTTGGGTCAACGGAGACTTCGATGTTCGCAAGGGCGGACTTGAGGTCTATGGGAATGCTGAATTCCAATTGCAGCGCCAAGTTTATTCCCATCCGAACATGGCACTGGGGATGGACTTCAAAGGCATGCAGCCGGGAACGACGGCGACCATCGTGCTCGATTCTGTCAACGGAGACATCGACTATCACTTGACTGTGGAAGCTTTGCTCCAGGGCCGCTCACGAGTTGTGCTCGAGTCCATCAATAAGAGCCTGGGCACCAAGCAGGTCGTAGGTAAAGGTGCCGCGGTTGATGTTGATGTGCTCAACGAGGCCTTTACCGTTTTGGTTCGAACGCCCGCTTCGCATGTTGTGGTCGAAATCTCCGACCAAATTTCTTTGGATGTCGTCGGGCCACCCGCTTTCAAGAAGGGACAAGCGCTCGGGTTGCGTTTTGCGTCCCCCGGGCCCTTCTCCAGCCGCATCCGTGTTGATTACCTCGATGTTCGCGAGCGAGGCACGGTGCCGGGCATCGGGATTGAGTCCGATGGAAACGTAACGCTTTCGCTACTGCAGCCCACTCTTGTGGAGCAATTCGACCCGCTCTCTTGGTTGGCGACCTATCAGGGCGACACGCTGGAGTTGAACGAATTCCTAACGACATCCTTCAGCAAGTTCGAAGTGTTGGCTCTAAACAAGAGTCACATGCTGTTGCGCTCGCGCCATCCCCTGGACTCGGGCGATCTCGTCGGCTTGGTTTACAAGGGCAAGTACGAGACGAAGGCCGCTGACTGATTGATTCCGAATCGATCGGGAAGCCAGCCGCCAAGCTAGCTGGTAGAGGCTGAAGCCTTGACGGCGACACCAAACGGAACCGATCTTCGAGCCGGCGGATCATTACATCCCCCAAGGCGTTGCATTCGCCTTGGGGGATGTTTTTTTGGGGCACGATTGCGAAAAGCTCGCATGGGCCCAGCACGTGCACGGCTTGGCCCCAATTCGTGTCACCGGCGCAACTCTAAAGGCGCTTCCAAAAATGAAAGGAGGCCAAACTGCGGAACGGCCTGAAATTTTCCATGAGCACCGCCGTTTGCAAGCGGTCCGGCCGACCCTCCAGCGCGAAAAATTGCTCGAGCGACGCGTTCAAGCCCGAATCCCCCCACGGGACGCAGTCGCCGAGGCCGAGACCCTTCATCAAGATGTAGTTGACGGACCAAGGACCCAACCCACGTTGCGATAGAAGGTGGGCTTCGAGAGCGGGAACGCCGATCTCAAAGTGCCCGCTAAGTTGCAACTTGGACTTACAAATCGAGCGCGACAAATCGATCAAGTACTCCGCTTTCCGCCGCGAAAACTGATGCGGAGTTAAGTCTTCCGGTTCCAACTGCGCGACTTGAGTGGGACTTGGGTGCAATTTCAATCCATTGCCCGCGTCGGTGCCGGCCAAATCAATGAGTCGCCGGCGCAGAGCAAAGGCGAAGGGCAAGTTGACTTGTTGCCCCACGACGGCCCAAGTCATGCACTGAAAGAGATTTGGTGTGAGGGGGATGCGCAGGCCGCTGCGAGCGCCCACCAAGCGAGTGACCAGCGACTTGTTGGGGCTTTGCTGCTCAAAGGTTTGGGGATTGCTGCGCAGCCCGAAAATCCGCAGCGCGACCGAATGGGCTTCGCGCATGGCGGCATTGCTCGGCTTGCGCGGGCTCGCAACGCTGCAATGCGCATGTGCGGGGCCAAATTTGATCGAGAGACGTGCAGCCCGATTGTCCAACGAAAGGGATAATTCGGCATTCTTTGCGTCGGCTCGTTCGCTTATGGACGCGGCATCGCGGCCCAGCTGGAGCAGTCCGTCCTGGGGGCGAAAGCCCCGCGGCAATCGCAACCGAAAATCGCGCGTGCTTCCCAAAGCGCGCAATTGCTCAGGGTGCATTGCGTTGTGGCGCAAGCAGGCAGCTTTCAATTCGGCCACGGTTGCAAAGCCGGCGGATTGGGACAACTCGGGCCAAGCTGTGCGCGATTTTGAAATTTTCTCGCTCGCGAATCGGCAGCGGGCAAGGTCCAGCAACTCGGCCGGCGTCAGATGAAGTTGGCGTTGAGCTTGTGCGCTCAAATCATCGGCACTAAGGCCGGCGAATTGCGACAGATCCGATTCGGATGGAAAGCTGCTCGGGTCGCTTCGGACCGCTTTCCAAAGCCGAAGCACACAATTGCTTTGGGTCGTGTTCCGTTGATCGAATTGATCCGGCTTGCATTGCTTGCAGGGGCGCAACCCGCCGACTCGCGCAGCACTGCTATCGCCGAAGAATTGCGTTCGTTTTGGGCTGGTTCTACGCGTGGAGCAAGAAGGCAGGCAGTACGTCTTTGTTTTTAGGTTGGCCGCGAGAAAGCGTCCATCCCAGCGTGGGTCGCGCGCGCGAAAAGCGGCCAACCAATCCTCGTTGCGCTCAACCACGTTTTCGGTTCACTGCAGGTGAGGCCGCAATTTCGGTCTGCCGAGGGGGCCACCGGAAGCGTAGCGTCTGATTGCCGTTCCTCGGACCGATGGGCACTTGCCCATTCACTCGACAAGTGCTGTCCGCGTACGAAATCCCAAGCTGCGCAGGCGCGAGTGAGGTTGCGGGCGCGCACGGTTGGTTCCATGCAGCTTTGCTTCGAAGCCGATTGGGTCGGCTCAATCTAAGCGCCGCGAATTCAATGGATGGGTAGACCATCAATATCAAGCTTCACGGGAGCGCCGAAGCCCAATTCATTGAGACCGGGTGCGATCGCCTGCTCGTCGCCGACGACCAAAATGATCATGCGCTCCACATCGAGGTGCTTGCGCGCCAAACTAAGCAGCTCTGCCCGCGTCAACTTCTCGATGCGACTTAAGCGCTGCTCCAGAATGTCATCTGGGAAGCCGTATCTACTGATTTGATTGACGAGACTGAGGCGCGCCTGGCTCGACTCGAATTGGCGATGCATTGCTTGAATGCGCGTCGCCTTTGCGAATTCGAGCTCTTCCTCTGAGATTCCCGATTCAACCAAGTTGTTGAGTTCGAACAGGAATTCAGAAATGGATTCCTTCGTGACGTTGGTGTGAACACCGGCGGAAGCCGTAAAGGGTCCGTGTTCGAGTCCGCCCGCAAAAGAGCTGCGCGCCCCGTAGGTGTAGCTCTTGTCTTCGCGCAGATTGAGGTTGAGTCTGCTGCTGAAGCTGCCGCCCAGGATGGTGTTGAGCACAATCAGTGCGTCGTAATCGGGATCGGTCGTGGCGATGCTCATGTGCCCGATGCGCAACTGCGATTGCGTCGCCCCGGGGCGATCGACCAAGTAAAGGCCGGGTCCGGCGGCGCTGCGATTTCCACCGGGTCTTCCAAAGCTGGCCTCGCGCGGACGAGCCTCGCCGCCGCTCCAGCGCGCTAAAAGCGGAGTCAACACCGTGCGCAGCTCCTCCAGATCGAGATTGCTGGCGATGTTCAACCTCGCACCGCCGGGCAGGCCGTGTTGTTGCCAATGGTTGCGAACAGAGTCGACCGTGAGGCTCTCCAGGCTTGCGCGCGTTCCCAAGAGAGGAAGGCCGCGGGCCCCATCGCCGTGCAGCAAGCGCGAATAGGCTCGGTTGGCGGTTGCGCTTGCATTGTCTCCTCGCGCGTCAATCCAAGTCAGGCGTTGGCTGAGGACTCGGGCGAAATCTTCGTTCGCGAAGCGCGGCTGCAGCAGCGTTTCGGTCAGGAGTTCGATCGCAGCCGGCAATTGACTATCCAAGGCGTGCAAGGTGAACACGATTTCGTCGCGATCCGCGTTGACGGACATGCTGGCGCCGATGCCGTCCAAAGCTGATGCGAATTCGGTTGTGCTGCGTCCGCGAGTTCCCTCGGTGAGCATTGCGGCCGTGAGCGAGGCCAAACCGGCTTGTTCGAGTCCCAAAGTGTTCTGGCCGGCCGGAACGCAAAGCTGCAGCCTCGTCATCGGTACCGTTCCCGCGGATGTCGCGACGAGTTCCAAACCGTTCTTCAGCCTGCTGCGCTCAATGGTGGGTGCGCGAAAAATCGGCTCGGGACCGGGTTGCGGCCTTTTACCGCGATCGAGTTGGCCTTCGACTATGCGCTGGGCCGAACTGATACCGTTGGCTGCGAGGAAAGCCTTGCCGCTTGGTACGGTGCTGACAATGACGGCCGGCTGGGTGCTGATGTACTGCTTGAGCACGCGTTTGATGTCGCTGGTGGAAACGGCCAATCGTTTTTCGAATTCGGCGCGCCAAGCGCCGGGATCCCCGCGAAAGGTTTGTTCGTGAGCTAGCAAGTTGGCCCGCGCCGCGAGGGTCTCCAGCCGACTGAGGCTGCGCGCTTGGTAGCGATTCTTGTGACGCTGCAGCTCTTCTTCGTCGATTCCACTGCGAGTAAGCCGCGCAAGTATGTCGCGCAAGCGCGACTCAAGTTCGGCCAGGTCCACGCCGGGTTTTGCTCGCAAGCTAATCTGAAAGGTCCCGGCGAGTTCCGCGCTTTGTTGCCCGGCGCTGACTTGTGAAACCAGTTGCTCTTCGATGAAAAGCAATCGATCGAGCACGGCGGCTTTGTTGGCCGACAACACTTGCGCGAGCATGTCCAAGCTCGCCGCGTCTTCGTGTCCCATGGGAACGGTGGGCCACACAATGTCCAATTGAGGATCCTGAACGTTGTCCTCAAGCAACACGCGCTTGGTTTGGGCCAGTTGCACGGGAGCGGCATTGGGAGCTTGAACGAGCGGGCCCTTGGGGATGGAAAGGAAATACTTGCGCGCCAGTTCCAGCGCTTGATCCGGGTCAACGTCGCCGGCGATGGCTAAGGTGGCGTTGTTGGGTCCATACCAGCGCAGGAAGAATGAGCGCACATCTTCCAGGCTGGCGGCATCGAGATCCGCCTCGCTGCCGATCGTGATGTGATTGTAGGGGTGACCAAGCGGGTAAAGAGCTCGCGACCAAGACTCGCGCACCCGCCCGTAGGGACGATTGGTGTAATTCTGCCGCCTTTCGTTCCGAACCACTTCGCGCTGGTTGTCGAGCTTCTTCTGATCCATGGCCGGCAA
>JAJDES010000547.1 GCA_029259675.1 Planctomycetota bacterium | reverse complement strand
GGCCTCGACGTCTCCGGGTTCGGTTCCCAGGCCGAAGTGCAATTGCATTTGGTTTTGACTCGCAAAGCCCGATGCTGACGTTAGCACTTGCAGCGAACGCCGTTTCCCGTAAACGACTTCGATTTCGGCACCGATTGCGTCCCGATTGCTGCGCGTACCCTGCAAATCGAAAGCGACCCAACTTCCGCTGTTCTCGCTTTCATTGTGGTAAATGAGTAGCGGACCACGTTGATTCGCAATGATCACGTCCACGCGACCGTCGGCATCCAAGTCGGCGATGGAAACGGCCCGTCCGTCGTAGGTGTCTTCAATCCCGACCTCTTCTCCGACTTCCATAAAACGGCCGCTGCGCGTGCCCAAGTTGCGCAGGACTCTCGTGCGCTGATAACCCGAAAGGCTGCGATCCTCAAAGGCGGGCCAAAGGGCGGCATCGGCAATGACATCTCCCGTGGCGAGGCTGATTTTCGACATCTGGTACCAGTAATCGCGTTCTTGGCTCGCCGAAACGAAACCGTTAGCCACGACGAGGTCCTGGAAGCCGTCGTCATCTAAGTCTGCGAACTGAGCCCCCCAAGCCCATCCGCAATCCGCCACCGGTCCCTCCGCCAGCTGCAGCATTCGGCCTGTGCTCCCCAACAAATTGACGCGCAGGTTGTTGCCTTGGAACAAATACCCATGTTCGGAGATATTCGTTACGAAGACGGACAGCTTGCCCTCGCTCCACGCATCTCCGAGTGCCACGCACATGCCGCTCTTCGACTCTCCCTCCAGGCCGATTCCGGTGGCCAACTCAAAGTGCCGGCCTTCGCGATTGAAGTACAGTTCCTCCGGACCGTAATCGTTTGCAAGGTAGAGGTCGGGCCAGCCGTCGCGATCAAAGTCCGCGGAAACGGCCGCATAGGTCCAACGCGTCGCGCCAAGTCCCGATTCCTCCGTCGTCTCTTCGAAGCGCCCGTTGCCCAAGTTGCGGAACAAACGGTTGCGACCGCCGTTGCGTGAGAACTCAAAACTGTCGTGCATGATGCGCGTGGTTTCAAGCTCCTGCAAATTGTGCTCTTCCGCATAGTAGCCCGTGACGTAGAGATCCAACCAGCCATCTCTGTCGTAGTCGAACCACGTTGCCGCGTTGGAGTTGATGTGTCCGAAGTTCGCAGCTTCCTGCGAAACATCGCTGAAGCGCAGCTCCCCTTCGTTGCGCATCAAGCGGCATTGCCCCCAGCCGTAAATGAAAGCGTCCTGGTCACCATCGTTGTCCATATCCGCCCACACCGAACCCATGCTTGCCAAGCCGTGATTCAAGTCGGCGATTCCGGCTACTTGCGCTACCTCCTCGAATGAGCCTTCGCCTCGATTGCGGAACAGTGCGTTCTTGCTTCCGTCCGCGCTGTTTGTGACGTACAGGTCGGGCAAGCCGTCGCTGTCCGCATCGCAAACCGACACCGCCGCTCCGACGGCCGTGATCTGCGCCTCAATGTTTTTCAGCGATGCATGCACGCTTGGGCGCTGGTGCGTGAATGCCACGCCCCACTCCTGCGCAACCTCACGCAGCTGAAGGCCGAGTTCACCCCAGCTGCTGCGCGAGACATCGGCTCGGTTCACTCCGAGTCCCTGGTAGTAAGTAAACGCAAGCAATCCGACAAATGCCGTGTTTACGATGGCGACCCTGGCGCGCTTTGGTTGGGGAGGATTCATCTAGCTGTGTGGAGTACTGACAAGTGGCCGAGCTCCGCACGTTGCGGCACTGGACAGGAGCTCTTCCATTTCGGTTGGGGGGTCGAGTGTGAGCGGTGGGCAGACGCTAATTTACTATGGGCTAAGATCTCTTTTCACGACGGCTGTTGTGCGCGCGCATATTGCACTCGCTGGTGCATCGCCTTCGCCCACAGTAAAGCCACAAGCAAGAAAGGAGTCAGGAACCAAAGCAGGGCATAGCCGGTAGAACCGGGAGGAGTCACGTCGACCTCCTTCACAAGTTCCGAATCGGAGTCTTCCACGACAAAGCGCGTCTCCCACATCCCTCGATCGTCGAAGTCAACATAGGCGATGCGTTGATAGTTAGCTCCCTCCTCCGCCGGTTCGGCG
The DNA here is from genome assembly GCA_029259675.1 of Planctomycetota bacterium. Lineage (GTDB taxonomy): Bacteria > Planctomycetota > UBA1135 > UBA1135 > JAJDES01. Next base: position 2,255 of record JAJDES010000547.1, on the reverse strand, counting down.
AAGAATTGAGCCTCAGCAAGATGCTTGTCAGCGGGCTGAACCCAAACACTGATAGGCGTGTCTCGACTGAGCTGTCCATCCTTCTCCTCCGGAACGTACAGGTAGAAAGTACCCACTCCCACGTCCGGGTCGGCCCAAACGGAGATCGTTCGTTCACCTAAGCTTTGGTCCACGATGATCGGAAAAGGCGGTCCGTCGTGATAGGCGGCGGACGTGAGCAGCGGGAACAAAACCCCGAGACTGGCAAAGATTCTCTTCAAAGGAATGTGCCTCTCATGTCCATGGGTTGGAGCATTAACCACACAGCTGCGGAAAAGAGACTCACGTGAACGACGGCCCAGGGCGTGAGGGCCGCACGCCAACGGGGGCCGAAATCCTGTTGCACAAGGCGGGTGGCGATGGCCAGGGATCCAATGATTCCCATGCCGAGGAAGCCCATTTCTATGGGCCACACCAAACTTTCGTGCAGACCCCCGCGGCCCCAATTGGGCGCCCCCAACAGCGGCGAGCCGATGCGCTCACCCAAATGCTGCGCGACGGGAACGAAGGTCCAAAGCCCGGTTAGAAAATGGAACATGTAGTGTGCGGTCCAAATTCCCATTCCTAGCGGAATCAGGCTCCACGCCATGCGAATCCAATGCGTTCCGATGCGGTTGCTGGAATGCGCGAACTTAAGAGCCAATTTGCCGGCGAAACCGAGCATCAGCGCCGGCAGTAAGATCAGGCCCAGCACAAACAATACAGCGAGCACAAGCGGTTCGCTGTCCGTACCGAGCATTCCAGCCAATGCAACTTGGAGTTCGTACACCGGCTCCACCATGCCGAATGCGTTCAGCAGAGCGCCAAAGCAAAACAGCACGGCCAAGACCGCGAGATCTTTCCTCCGCGATAGTCGGCCGATGCCCGACCGGACGGGGTCCGCAACCAGCTCCTCACCCGGCAAACGCAGGGCGAGCGCTACGTTGTCGTGCGGACAGGCGTGCACGCAGTCCAAGCAAAAAGTGCAATCCAGATTGCCTTCCTTCAACGGAAGATACAGCGCTAATTCGCAGCCCTGCTGAATCACCTTATCGGACTCCTCCTCGCGCCTGCCGCGAATGCAGTCCTTCGTCCTGCAGTCCTTGCAGATGTCGAGGTCGCGAGCGCGCACCTCCGTCGGAGCCATGGTCGATGCCAAAAAGTTGAATTGACCAATCGGGCAAACGAATTTGCAGAACGGCGCGCCTTTGAAGCTTGCATCGACGGCCAGGGCCGTGCCCAGCAGAATCAAGATCAGGCCCGCCGTCCAGCGTGGATCGGACCACAGGTCCCACGCTTCATAGCTAAACAGGATGGCCACGAAGGTCGCGACGCCGATCCACTTCCTGCGCAAAACCCGTGGAAAGCTGCGCACAGGCTTGAACAGCCGCCGAGCGATCGCACGCGGCAAGAGCAGAGGGCAGCCCATGCAGAACACATTGCCGATGGCGAGCAGTGCAAGTACCAAGAGCCCTCGGTAGTGCACCCACACCAGCAGTGTGGTCAGGTTCTTGGGTGCAATGTCGGGACCGAAAAGACCCTCAAGGACAAGTACAAGCAGCAGAGCGCCGGCAACCAGCTGCAACCCAAGACGCGAGTGACGCCAGCGCAGAAAGGCGCCAATAACCGGCACGAGCAAGATGTCGCGCGGGAATGGGATCGCCCAACTCCTTGATTGCTGTCGCATCGGCTCCATTCAATTCCTACGAACGCCCCAGACGTCTTTCTTCCAACTCATATGCGTGCCGTCGGCGCTTACCGCTTCAACCAATAAGAACCAATCGCCACCCATGGTGAATTCGATCTCCGCCTCGTAGCGTCCTGGCTCCGTTTCGACGGCATCCGCGAACACGGGAACCATGCCCGCATGGTTCATGTTGCCCTCGATCTTCACTTCAGCGCGAGTCAGGGGGTCCCCATTGGGATCGGCAATAACTAAGGTTAGCCGCGAAGGGCCGACGACCGGATTCTCTGGATCTAGTGTTAGCTCCAAAGATCCGGTCTCGACCGCACTCTCCTCATCGCGACTGCAGGATCCCAGCAGCACGGCAGCCATGCAAAAGCTGATGCATGCCGCCAGCACTTGCCGAGACCTTGCCGATCTCGCAATTAGCGTTGTGGCCATTGGAAGCTCCCCTCAGCCTTCTTGCTTCGCTGCTTTGGGCTTCCAAGCGCAATTGCAGCCCGCTCCGTGGGCCTCTTCGCCAACCGGCGGGAACAGGTGGTAGTACATCCCG
>JAJDES010000546.1 GCA_029259675.1 Planctomycetota bacterium | reverse complement strand
TTTCCAACCTGGGTGACAACGTTTTCTTGCGCAACGACGGCGGTAGCTTCACTGAGGTTGCAGCGCAGGCGGAAGTGCTCGACGGCGTGGATCCCGGCAGTGAACTCTTGATCACCAGCTGGGGCACGATCTGGGGCGATTTCGACAACGACGGCTGGGAAGACCTGTTGGTCGTCAACGGCTTTGTGCCGGCCGCGCCTTTCATTACCAACGAAAAGGACGCGCACAACAGCTTGTTCATGAACGACGGTGACGGCACCTTCACGCGTCTGGACTCCGAGCTCTCCGGCATCGCCGACGCCGGGGCCGCGCGCGGGGTGGGCATGACCGATGTGGACTTCGACGGTTGGCTCGACTTCTATGTGGCGGACAACGGCTTCGACGCGGTGATCGAGGACGGTGACCAAAACCGTCTCTATCGCAACAATCAAAGCTTGGGCGATGCGGACAACCAGTGGCTTGAACTGCGCCTGCGCGGTACGCGCTCCAACTTGGAGGGCATCGGCGCGCGCGTGGAAGCTGATGTGGCGGGGGATACCCTGAAGCGCTTCGTTCTCGGCGACCCGGTCTACATTTCCAGCGGCAGTCGCATGGTGCACTTCGGGCTCGGCAAGTCGCCGCGGGTCGATCGCTTGCGCGTGATTTGGCCCTCCGGCACGGTCCAACAGTGGGTTGATGTGCGCGCCGAGCGCCATTTGGAATTCCGCGAAGCCAGCGTGCTTGTGCGCAAACTGAAGGCTCCGAGACTCACGGCCCAGGGCATGCAACTCACGGCGCAGATCGCCAATCTTGGACGGTCGGACAGCTCCTATGAAATGAGCTTTGAAGTGCTGCGCCCCGGCGGACAGATTGTCGGCTTAGCGGCCATCGAGAGTGGAACCATTGGCGCGGACGAAGTGGGCGAAGTGCAAACTGTGTTCGCACTGAGCCAAGTTCAAATTCAGGCCCTGGCCGGTGAGCGCATCGACATCCGCGTGCGACTGCGCAGTCAACGCGCCATGGATTCCGAACGCACCAGTTTCGAATTGAAGTAGAGCGAGGTAGAGCTCACTTCCGCATTCAGCGGGCCTTGCGCTGGACAACGATGTCCGGTGCAAGGCCCGTTTCTTTTTGTGGTGCGCCTGTTGGGGGTGCACTCTCAATCGGAGGTGGGAAAGTTATTCCCAATGGATGCGCTCGGCCCCGCACAAGGACCCCAAAAAGCACGCTGCAGCCAGCATCTGGTTTCGATGACCCAAATTGATTGAAGCTTCCTAGGTCGCAGGCGGCGAATCATTTTGTGAACGCGGCATCGGCGTCATTCGTGGGGTAACTTTGAACTGCTAGACCACCCAGTTCCAATTGGCTCCCAGCCATACCACCACCATGTTCGCAACTCGCATTCTCGCATTGACTCTGTTTGCTCTCGCGCCCGCCGGTCATTCGGCAATCAACTCCGTCGATTCCGGCTCCGACCTGCCCGCTTCGAGATCGGTTCTGGACCAGTCGAATAGCCGTGAGGCCGAACGCGGACGACTCTTTGTCGAGGGCATTCCGGCTCCGCGCACCATGCTGCGCATGCCTTCGACGGAAACCCTGACGGTGCCCCAGGGTCGAATCTTTGTGGCCACCGGCATCCTGTCCGATGGCACCAGCCCAGAGCAGGCCTTCGTATTGCGCTTCAACGGGCAGCCCGTGAGTTTGGTGGACATGGATCCCGCCGGCCCCTTCGCAACGGGCATGGCCGAGCTTCCGATCGGTGTCGCAGCCGGTCCCGGAACCATTGTCAGCTTGGGCGGCGCAAACTCGGAGGAGCTCGCACCGGGCAGCACTTTGTTGGGCTACATCGGCAACGCCAAGCTCACGCGCAAGATTCGCTTGGGCGGCATGCCCAGCGCGCGCCAAATGGTCGTTCTGCGCGAAGGTGCAGCCTACTCGGTACCGGCCAATGCGCGCCTCGTCCTGACCGGACTTTCAAGTTTGGACCACGGCCGCGACGCATCGGTCGAACTTACGATCAACGGTAAGCAAGCGGCCAAGCTTCAGCCCGCACGCTCGGGCGGAACCCTGTGCCTGCCCCTGGGCTTCAGTCTCGAGCCCGGCGCCCAACTGGACATCCGCACAAGGTTGGAGGGCGGCCACACTCCCTCAACCGTTTACGGCTACCTGCAGCCGATCTGGTAAGCCGAGCGGCAGCGAGACCCGCATAGGACAACCCATTCCCCGCTGCGCCTCTCCTTGACCCTTGGCGGTCAGGGGGGGCGTTTTTTTGTGCCCCAAATGGGACCGCCGATGGAATTTGGGCGGAAAGCCTAGGCCTCCGACCCGCGTCAAGTGGATCCTGATGCCAGTTGGGCAGCGGGCACTTTCACAGGCGGACTGTCCTCAGGGGGACATTCTTCACACGGGCATTCATTACGCGGACCATGGGCAACGATGGCTAGCAACACTGAACCAATGGCCGGTCGCTTTGCTTTGCGGGCGAAGTTGTGCGCGCGGGAATGGATTTCGGAGTCTTCCCACGCAGTCGGGCAACCGGCAGTGGAGGGGCAACTGCTCAGCTTGAGCGCGAGCCAATTGAGTCTGCGCTTCGAATCGGCGCGCGCACCGTTGTTGGCGGTAGGGCGCGAAGTTGGATTGGAATTGAGTGCGAGGGACGCGGACATACAGCTGGCCGCTACCGCCGTGGTTGAACAGCGCATTGAGCAACCCGGTGAGCGCGTCTATCGCTTGGCGCTTTGTTCGACAGCCGAGCTAACCGAGTTCTTGGGCCCGTTTTTGAACCCGGTCGATACTCGCCGCCGTCAGGTGCGCGTGGAACCCGCGAATTTGGATCCTATCGCCGTCGATCTGCGCCCGCGTTTGAGTTTGATGTCCATTACCGGGCAAGTGCTCAACCTTTCCTCCAAGGGCTTGCTCGTTCAACTCGACGCCGAACTCGAACAGGAGTTTGTTGACGTGGAGCGCCTGCAAGTTTGTTTTGAACTGCCCGGCGCCGATCGCCGCGTTCACGCCTGGGCCCGCATTCGGCACCGTTCCTACTTGGGCCGCTGCGTTCATTACGGCCTCGAACTGGAGGCCGCGGACCTCGGCGGCTTGCAACTTGCGGCGCTGATGGAATACATCCAAAGCCGCGTGGAAACCTTGGAGCTGGCTTAGTCGAAGGCCTTCGTTCGTTGTCCGACGCGAAAATCAAGTCGCCTAGACAATGACGAACCGGGGCAAAGGCAAGGAAAAGCAGTCCTGTCGGCCTGTGCCCATTCCGGCGAGCGAGCGACGGTCACTCAATCGCGCTGGCGTTCGAGCACGCGCCAACCTGGACCGTTCAGGACCGTTGTGTAGCTCTCTTGAATGAAGGCTGTTAGTTCGGGAAAGTCCGTTGAACAGCCTTCGCCCTTGGGGATCGGACGAATGGCGATGTCGACGAGGAAGCGTGGCGGAGCTTGGGTCAGGTCCCGTATGAAGCGCCGACGCAGTTCCTTGATGTAGTCCGACTCGACGTGGTGGTAGAAGTGGTAGTCGCTGATGAAGGGCGTGGCGATCGTCGCTTTGGCCTGCAACATTGCGTGCACGCCGCCCGAGGCCCAATCGAAGGGTTGCACGGTATCGCCGGGTTCCAAGTGCTCTTCAAGGTACGTCGCGATGGCGTCCACGCGACCTCCGTCTGGCGCAGGCAAGGGCAAGCCCTGCAGGCGCGCGACGTACTCGGGCGCAAAGGGCAAGACCGCAATGATGGAAAGGACTGCCGCGGCGGGGGGCATGGTGCGCGCGAACGCGGCTTTTGGGAGCCCTTCAAGCGGCATCAAGCAAAGCGCGCCCAGCAGACAGCTGAAATACTTGAACGGCATCCAGTGGTAGTTCCAAAACTGACCGGCCAAGACGACGTAGACGCAATAAAGAAACGCCAGGCCGCCCAATGTTGCCACCAACCTGCGGCGCGAGCGGTCCAATGCGCCGGCGCTGAAGGCGGCGAAGGCCCCGACGGCGGTGGCGATCAACCAACCGGGCGTGCGGCCGAAGAGGCTCGTGTTGTAGGCGATGTACAGCAGCCTGCGATCGCCGTCGAGTTGTTGATGGGTGCGCGATAGGGAAACGTGCAAGGGCAGGTATTCGCGCGCGATTTCAAGGAATGGTTTGAGGCCTCCCGTAGCGGCGAGCCAAACGCCGATGGCTCCCAGGGGCAGGGCCAAACCCAATCCGGCCCACAGGACTAAGCTGCGCCATTCTGTGAAGTTGGCTCCCGCTTGCCCCGCTTCGCTGCGCCGGCGCCACTCGGCCCAAAGCAGCAGCGGCAAGCCGATTCCGGCATGGGGCTTGATGCTCATGGCCAGGGCCACGCACAGGCCCATACAGAAGGCGCGCGCGGGCAGGCGACCGCGGTTTGAGAGCTGAATGCAAAGCGCCGCCGCCAGGAAGGGAATCAGGGCGAAGTCGCGCTGCAGCACGATGGTCGGTCCATCGTGTAAATACGCCAACGCAAATAAGGCACAACCGGCAACCGCCGCGCGCACGCCGAAGCGGGCCAGAATGTTCCAAGTGAGAACCAGGGTCAGCCCCAGCCACAGCAGGTTGACGATGACGAAGGGTCCGTCGCCGTGCCCGCCGAGCTTGAGGATGCCGAGGTGAAACAGCATCGCGCCCGGGAAACTCGTGACGTAGATGTCGCGGTAGGGCACGGCTCCTTGGTCGAGCATGAAGCCCATGTAGTGCAGCAACGGCGTGTCGAGTTGCATGCGCCAGCTGGTGCTGGCCAGGACGACACTGATTGCGGCCAGGGCCAAGCAGATCGTGACGATCCAAGCCAAGATTTCGGGCTTGGAGCGCGCACCGGCTTCCGCGACCGCCTGTCTCGTCCCAATCATTTCCGCGTCCTTCGCACCGAATCCTGTGCCGGCGCCGGGGCCGGTTTCAAGCTCGGAGTCGGGCCCCATCAGCCGCGACTCTCCGCCTGGGCCGCCGGGGCGGCGGGCATGGCCATGAAACCGATTAGGTAAATAACGGCGGCCATGGAAAGCACCGTGCTGAAGCCCAGCACCATGCTGAGGACGATGCAAAACAGCGATGAGAAGACCGAAAGGAAGCCGTTGATCGCCCAGCACCAGGGCAAGAGTTGCGGGGCGCGTTCCTTGACGATGCGCAAGCCGGTGGGGAAGGCCATGCCGAGTACGAGACCCAAGGGCAGGATCGTGATCACTGTTGCGACTGCGCGCAAAGCGAAGCTTTGGCCCAGCATTGCCGGCAGGATTTGATCAAGGGCGAAGGCGACCAGAAGCACCGTGGCGGCGATGGTAAAGGCCAGGCGCATCAAGTTTGTCTTGGAGAGCACCTGCACCTTGCCCGACAGGAACGAGCCGATTCCGGCGAAGCCCAGTAGTGACGAAAGCACAACCGAAACTGCGTAGGTCGGGTGACCGAGGAAGATCACCAACTTTTGCATCAGCACGATCTCCACGAACATGAAGCCCATGCCCAGGGCGGCAAAATAGGTGAAGAAGCGCCAGGTGTTTTCAGCTTTAAGGCCGCGTCGATCCAACGCGCGCAGCGGCAGGAAGATCAACACCAAGGCCAGGATCGCAATCTGCACCAGGGACGCAATCAGCACCATGTGGCCGACCGGGAAGTCGGGGTGGTAGCGCTCGACCAACTCGCTTTCCTGTGAGCTGCCGAAGGAATCCAGCAGCATTCCGTAGCGGTAGTAGTTGAAGAAAAAGGGCGAGTTGTCCGTGCAGGCGGAAATGTCGTATTCGTAGCTGTCCAGGAACGCCCGGCGCTGCTCCAAAGATCCGCGCAGGAGCGTGTGGTAGTCCCGGCGCGTTTCGATCAAGCCTTGGGTTACGAGTTGCGCCAACGCTTCGGTGTTGTCGAGGAAGGTCCGGCCGAAGACGCGCGCGCGTTCGCGCTGATCCTCGGGCATGAAAGCGGCCAAGCTGTTGAGCGCCGATTCCTCCTCCGCACGATTGCCTTCAAAGCGCGCCAGGTAAGCCTGGGTGAGTTGCTCGGCGGCAGCTTCAATTTCATCGGCGGCTCGGCCCGGCATCAATTGCGAGTGCAACTGCTGAACGAAGGCCCGGCGCGATTTGCGCACGCGCGCCAGTCGATCGGGTCGCGCTTCAAATTGATCGGATGTGTGCAGCGGATCGTAAATCAGCCCGACGAAATTCTCGTCGTCCGCGAAGCGTTCCAGGGCATCGATCTCCGTGCGCGTGAAGGGCCCGCGCTTGATCATGGTCGAGGCCCAAACCTCGCCCTGGAAAACGGCGATATGACTGGCGGGATCTTCGATGCCGAGGTCGGTCAAGGCCTCGAAGGCGATGTTCGCCAAACGCAGGGTTTCGCGCGGCTTCTTCTGGGGCCGGGTGAGGATGAAGCGCGAGTAGTTGACGTAGCCGCCGGGCTTGAGGTGTTCGTAGAACTCCTGCACGGCCTCGATCGTGTAAAGGTAACTCTCCGAAAGGGTGTAGGCGCCGGTGCTGAGTGCCGTGAAGGAGTCGACGCCGCTCATTTGGATGATGTCGTACTTCTCATCCCGACTGCGCATGTGCGAGCGGCCTTCGCTTTGCACCAATTCGACCCGATCCGAGTAGCTGTGGGCACCGGGTCGCATGAGACCGTCCAGGTACTCGTCGTAGCGCTCGGTAACCATCTCGATCATGGCCGAATTGATTTCCACGGCCGTGACGTGCTCGGCTTCATAGGCCAGGGCGACCATCACATCCACGCCCCCGCCGACGCCGATCACGAGCACATTGGGCTCGTGCAAGTCGAGGCTCTCGCGCGCCACATAGGAACTGGCCGCCTGGGTCGTGCGCAGGAAGGGGAAGTCCTCGATGCGCCCTGCGCCCTTCATCAGTTGGGTGGGCGCGGTTCCATCCTGTCCCACCAAGCGGGCCTGGATCTGCTGCCGTGCGCTGCTGCCGAAGTCCCCTCCGATGAAAGGTGCGGCCGGCATGTCGGGGCCGACCTCGACCTCTGCGGTGGCGGAGTGAATCCGATCGAGTACGACGTCCTCGGAATTCGTTTGGAGGTTGAGCAGTTCCTTACCGGGCGCAAAGGGCGGGTCCCAATCCCACGCGGGCATGCCCGGCAAACCGGCCGAGGTCAGCCACAGGCCGAAGGTGATGGCCAACGCCGCCAGTGAGGGGCCCCTGTATTTGCGGCCGCCGATGGCGAAGGCCAAGCCCGCTCCGGCGCCCAGCACCGCGGAAGCTAAGACCGTGCTGGCTCCGCCCATGAGTACCAAGAGACCGACACTTGCGGCACCGCCCACGGCGGAGCCCACGAGGTCGGTGAAGTAAAGCTTGTCGACGTGATCGACAAAGCGCATCAGCGCCATGCCCAGTGCCAAGCCGCCCAATAAATAGGGCACGGCGACGATCGCGTAAATGGCGAGCAAGCGCCCGAGGTTGGCTTTGAACTTCCACAGCTCGAGACTGTTGATGTCCACCTCGCGCACGGCGAGATAGGCGGCGATGACCGCCAAGCCGTAGCCGGCGCTGGCCAGTGCCAAGGGGCCCAGTGGGGATTCCTTCTTGAGCGAATCGCGTTGCGCAGTCAAAAGGCTGCCGGCTGCGCCGAAGCCCAAGAGTGCGATCGAAACCACCATGTAGGTCAGGTGGTGCCACATCATCACCGCGAAGACCCGCGTCAACGCGATCTGAAACAGGATGATGGACAGCGCGAGGAGGAAAACTCCTGCGTAGGTGGATCGGGGAATGCGTTTCATGCCGGGCAGTGGGCGGGCTTGGGGGCGTCCGCGGCCAGTCGACCCATTTGCGCCCAGCAGGCTTCAAAATCGATCGAGCGCGGCATGATCGCCCAGGGCCGGGGACTTGAACAAGGCGAAAAACGGACTTCGCCTGCTTCTCGAGCAAGTTCCGGCGAGCGCGCGGCTGGGCTTGCTATCCAAGCGGCCCGTTTTGCGCGCATCGAAATGGGGCGATCGTCCGCTTCGAGCTGCGGCCCACGGATGAAATCCCGGCCGGAGTTCAGAACAGGAAACGGGCCGAGGCCCGGGCTACTGATTAGGCTTGGCCCATGTTTGCAGCCCTACACACAGGTCCGATGTTGATCGGAGTGGTTCATTTGCCGGCCCTACCCGGAGCCCCCTGCTACGGGGGCGCCATGGAAACGGTATTGGAGCGGGCGAGATTTGACGCGCGCGCTCTACTCGTGGGTGGCTGCGATGCGCTGATTGTGGAGAACTTCGGCGATGTGCCTTTTTACGGCGACCGGGTTCCGGCCGAAACCGTGGCGGGCATGGCCCTGGCCCTGGATGCGGTTCAGACCGTGGCCAAGGAGCTTGGGCCCGGGCCGAACTCGACGCCGAGCAAGCCCGCGGGGGCGGAAGCTAAATCGGACGCCGGGGGCCCGGAGCCGGCAACGCCAAACGGCTCGGTTCCCGTCGGTGTCAATGTGCTTCGCAACGATGCCCGCTCGGCACTGGGATTGTGCGCCGCGACCGGTGCTAGTTTCCTGCGTGTCAATGTTCATTCCGGCGCGGCCGTCACGGATCAAGGATTGATCGAGGGGCGAGCTGCCGAGACCCTGCGCGAACGCCAACGCCTCAGTCCCGGGGCCTGGCTCTTGGGCGATGTGCACGTCAAGCACGCGACACCCTTGGGGGCCCAGTCCCTGGGCGATGCGGCCGATGAAATCTGCAGTCGAGCTTTGGTCGACGGCGTCATCGTCTCCGGCTCGCGCACGGGCGCGGCTCCGTCCTTGGAGGAAGTGCGCGTCGTGCGCGAACGCTGCAAAGGCGTGCCGCTCCTGATCGGATCGGGCCTATGCGAGGAAAATGCGCGCGAACTGCTGGGCTCGGCCGACGGAGCGATCGTCGGCTCTTGGCTCAAGCGCGACGGGTTCATTCACAATGAAGTGGATGTGGAGCGCGTGCGCCGCTTGCGCCGAGCCTTGCAGTAGGGCGCGCGCGACACGCTTAGGCTATGGGGTGCGCAGGCGGCACTCGCCCTTGGCGAATGCATCGGGCTCGGCGGGAAGTCGTCCCAGTCGCCGTGGGGCAGAAATGCGTTCCACACTGCGTTCGCACACAGCGCAAGATTCCCGGGTCAAGTGACCGCAGTTCTTCAGTTGCTCGCAATCGCGCCGTTCGCAGTTGCCGGCTGACTGAACTTACAGCTTGCGCTTGATGAATAGGTCCTTAGGGAATTCGCCGTTGGGAGTGAATTCTTCCGTGATTACGGTCCACGCAACCGGCTCGGAGCCCTGGGTGTGATTATTTTCCGTGAACCTACTGGCGTAGACATAGCCGTCGGTATCGTCCCACTGATCGAATTCGATGCGAATCGCTCGGTAGGGATCGGCGTAGCCCATAAATTTCGGACGCTTGTCCTCGCCCAGGAGCATCCAGGCGATAAGGCCGTGCTCGTCAAAAAGCTCCAGCCGGTTTTCGTACTCGGAATTGATGCGGGCGCCGACCAAGTTGAGAGCCAAGCCGTTCAAGATCGAAAACATAGAATCGCGAGCAATGATGAGTTGCTTGCGATAGGAGAGTGAATTCAGCTGTTGGACGCCGAATAGTCCCGATTGCCAACCCGGATTGCCGTCGATCACCGTGACATTCGGGCTACCGTAGGGCGCGGATTCGAGCCGCATGCGCGAGCTGTTCAGTTCGCGCCACTGATGAATGGGTTGCGTGCCGAGGTTTCGGTCGTCACCGATATCGTGCAGTGTTTTGAGCTCAAAGCGCTCCAGCTGGGCCCAGCGCTGGCGCCCGCCCATGACGGCCAACAGTGCTTCGACGTCCGCCTGCGCGTCGTCTGCGACTTGCGGTGTGCTGCCCGGGACATGCGCATGGACTTCGGCATAGGTCTCGAGTTGCTTGGTGATGATTTGCGCCGGGCCCACGGCGACGATGATCAACCTGCGCTGCATGAAGTATTCGCTGGCGGTGATGCGCGTGTCGCGCGCATTGGTTGCATTGAATAGTGCTTGGCGCAGTTGGAAGTAGCTGGGGGCGTAGTCGAAGTAGGCCAAGTGAGCGGCGCGATCGGCCAGCTCAGCTCCGTCCTGTTCGCGCTGCTTTTCCTCTTCGTTCCAGCGCTGAATGAGATTGTTCCACTCAAGATCCCCGGCCTTGGTGGCAATGCCGTTTTGCATCACCGCAACTAGCGTATTGAGGGTCAAGCTGACCTTGTCGTGCTCCGCGGCTGCGCGGGCCACAAAGGGACCCTGTCCTTTCCAACCAAGTTCGTGGCCGGCCGAGCCGCCGTGGGTCAATCCCATGGCGTTGGTCAGTCGGTTGTTCAGGCGCCCGGACTCGGGGTCGCCGACCAATTCACTCCAAAGCTCAAGCAAGTGGTCGCTGTCGAGGCGCCGTGTGCCGCTGACCGAGTAAAGGCGCAATTGTGTCGCGCTGGCGTCCGGGTCATCGACGAGGTAGATGCGGGTGGGGAAGGGCGTGAATAGTTCCGGCAAGTTCAATTCCGCCCGTTGAACTTGGCCCAGGGACTTGAGCGACGCGCTTACCTGAGCGCTCACCTCACCGACCTTGAGCGGGCCGGCCAGGGACAGCACGCTTGCGTTGGCGCCGACGTTGGCGGCGGCGAAGGCGCGCACATCCTGGAGCCTGAGAGCGCGGATTCGACTCGCCGTGGCCTGGGGCGCGAAGGGCGAAGTGAGTCCGTAAAGCAAACGCAGGCCGACTCGGTCGGCGCTCAAGGAGGGATCCTCGCGCTTCGTTTCGAGTTGCTTGGCGAGTGCGGCTTGAGCTGCATCAAAGTGCGCTTGATTCTCCGCCGCCGAATTCAATTGCTCGCAAAGGCGACCCGCGAACTCCTGGGTATCGCCGGCCTTGCAGCTGAACTCAGCTTTCAGCCAATGGCCGTCAGCGCTCCACATCAGCGTGGCCCCGTTGCCCGAGAGCCAGGGGGCCATGTCCTGCTCGGCCGCCTGCTGCAGCATGCCGGCCAAGAGGCCGGAAGCTCCGAACATGGCTTCCGTCTCGTAGTTGGGTCCGGCGGGAACGACCAGGCAACCGTGGACCATGGTTCCCTCTGCCGTTTGAACGACAGCGAGCTTCGATCCCGAATCCAACTTGCGAATCGCCGGTACGGGAGGCTTCGCTGCTTGGGCCGCAACGCCGGGCGCCGAGGTCGAAGAGAGGGCGAGGGATACGAGGAGCAGCGAACGGAGCATCGCGTTGATGGGGCTGGGTTCGGAAGGAATTCGAAGGTCGTGGCGGACCTGTGTGTTCGACCGGAAGGGCGGCTTTGGGGCGTCCTCGACGCTCGAGTCGTTTTCGAGCCATTGTCCTGACACTGTCGAGACACACTGTCGAGACGATCGTGCGCGGCCGCCAGTTCCGAGGACCCGGGGCCGAGCCGCAGATTCGGCGACGCCTGGGTGATCGAGTCGAAGATTCTATACGTTTGCCCGGCACAGGGACCAACGGGGGCTTCGCAGTCACAGCTACGGGGCGCAGATGCGAACTGCGAAGGGTTCTCGTATCGAGCCCGTGCCGCGGTAGGCTGCGCGCATGCCGGTTTTCAAACGAGCTCTGATCACGGGAGCATCCAGCGGGTTGGGACGCTTCATCGCCCGCGATTTGGCCCTTGGGGGAACCGAAGTGGTTCTTTGCGCGCGGCGGGGTGCCGCCCTGACGGAGCTTGCCGGCGAGCTTCGGGAGCGCGGCGGGCGGGCCCACGCCCAAGTCCTGGACGTCACCGATGTCCCCGGCGTGCAGTCGGCCGTGGCTGAGTGGGACGAGCGCCTGGGGGGCTTCGATTTGGTCCTCGCCAATGCCGGCGTGGGCTTGGCCGAGCACGCGGCCGAGGTCACATGGGAAGCTCTCGATGAGGTCCTGAGCGTCAACGTGCGCGGAGCCCTGGCCACACTTCACGCTGCCTCGGGGCCCATGCTGCGCCGCGGTGAGGGCACGCTGGCGGGCATGTCCAGCTTGGCCTCCCTGTGCGGCATGCCGGGGTCGGGGGCCTACTCCGCCAGCAAGGCCGCCCTTTCCACCTACCTTGAGACCCTGCGCGTGGACCTCTTGCCGCGCGGTTTGCGTGTGGTCGATATCCGGCCCGGTTTCGTACACACACCGATGACGGCCGATGCGCAGCACAGTTTGCCCTTTGTCATTGGTGTGGAAGATGCGGCGCGGCGCTGCGTGCGCGGGCTCGAGCGGGGGCGGGCGGTGGTGGCTTTTCCGCGCTCGGCCGCATGGGTTGTGCGGGCCATGGCGAGCCTGCCGCCCTTCCTATGGAATCGAGTCGCGCCGCGCATCGCTCGCGATTGAAAATCCATGCAAATGAGCACCGCGCTCAGATCCAGAGTGAGCGCTTGTGCGGGCTCGCGCGAGACCAGAGGATAGTTGCAGGGACGCAGCCTCCACACTGGACCGTAAGCTGCGCAATCTCGATTTCGGCCAGGCTCAACGGTTTCGACTGAACACAAAAGTACAGGGCAAGCATGCAAGAGCGCATTTGGCATCGCAATTACGATCAGGCTGTGCCGCCCGGCATCGACTACGAAGAACTGTCGATTGTCGAGTTTTTGCAGCGCAGCAGTGCACGCTTTCCCGAACGCACGGCGATCGTTTTCAAGGGCTCGCAAATTAGCTATCGCGAGTTGCAAGACGATGTCGAGCGCTTTGCGGCGGCGCTTGCGAACTTGGGCGTCGGGCGCGATTCGCGCGTCGCGATTCAAATGCCGAATATGCCTCAAACGGTGATCGCGTTCTACGCGGTGCTCCGTTTGGGAGCCCAGGCGGTGATGACCAATCCGCTCTACACGCCGCGCGAGTTCGAGCATCAATGGCACGATGCCGGCGTGGATGTGGTCGTGCTGACCGACTTCCTGTGGATGAACAAGGTTCGGGCGGAGCGCCACAAGCTCGACGTGAAGCACTTCATTGTGGCCACCATCGCCGATGCCCTGCCCATTCCGGCGCGCTGGATCGCTCCCTTCCTGCTGCGCCGCAAGGGGCTGGCAGCCAAGGTTCCGAGTGAAGCGGGGGTCCACAGCTTCGCGAAACTGCTCAAGGGGCGGCACAAAGCGCCAGGCGCAGCCAAGCTCGACTTGGATCATGTGGCCATCTTGCAGTACACGGGCGGCACCACGGGCGTTTCCAAAGGCGCGATGCTGAGCCATCGCAACCTGAGTGCAAACGTGCAACAGGTCGCCACCTGGTTTACGTGCTTTGAGGAGGGAGCTGAGCAAATGTTGACGAGCTTGCCGCTCTTTCACGTCTTCGGCTTGACCGTAGCCATGAATTGGCCCCTGATGGCCGGAGCCACCTTGGTGCTGATGCCCGATCCGCGCAACGTGGGCGACATGGTGGATGCGATCGAGCGTCACGCCGTCACGATTCTGCCCGCCGTTCCGGCGATGTTTAATGGCATCAACAATTTCAAAGGCATTGCAGAGCGCGATTTGAGCAGCATCAAGGCGTGCTTCTCAGGTTCGGCGCCCTTGCCCCAGGACACACTGACACGCTTTGAAGAATTGACGGGTGCGCGCATTTTGGAGGGCTTCGGACTAACCGAAACTTCGCCCGTGACCCACGTCAATCCACTCGAGGGCGAGCGCAAGCTGGGCTCGATCGGAATGCCCTTGCCCGACACCGATGCGCGCCTAGTCGAGCGCGACGACCCCACGCGGGAGGTGGCACCGGGCGAGCAGGGCGAGCTATTGATTCGCGGGCCGCAGGTCATGCTCGGCTATTGGAATCAGGCCGAGGCCAGCTCCGATAGCCTGCTCGATGGTTGGCTGCGCACGGGCGACTTGGCCAGCGTGGATGAGGACGGCTATTTCCGCATCGTCGGCCGCGTAAAGGACATGATCATCGCGGGCGGCTACAACATTTACCCCGACGAGATCGACGATGTGTTGGCCTCACATCCGGGCCTCTTGGAAGCGGCCACGATCGGCATTCCCGATCCGCGCCGCGGCGAAACCGTCAAGTCCTTCGTCGTGGCGATGCCGAATTCAAGTGCAAAGCCGCCCGCGATCGAAGAGCTGCAGGCCTGGTGCCGCGAACGCCTCGCGGCCTACAAGGTGCCGCGTGAGTTTGAGTACTTGGACGAGTTGCCCAAGAGCTCGGTGCTCAAGGTGCTGCGACGTGAGTTGCGGGATATGGAACTCGCGCGACGTTCAACCGAATCCAAGTAAG
This sequence comes from Planctomycetota bacterium, assembly GCA_029259675.1. Lineage (GTDB taxonomy): Bacteria > Planctomycetota > UBA1135 > UBA1135 > JAJDES01. The sequence goes on along the minus strand of JAJDES010000546.1, from coordinate 5,897 downwards.
CCAGGCTTTTGCACGCGGACGCCGCCGCGAAGCGGATTCGCGGCGCCCCGTGCCCTGACCCGCGAGCGCCCTAACTCCAGGGTGTTGCGCTGTCGCTGAGAGCTTCGCGCGAGCCGCCGGATTCGGCTTCGGCCGGAATCAAGAGATCGGGGCTTTCGGCAACATCCGTGCGCAACTCGCTCCCCAGGTCGTGTTGGGTGAAGCTTTCGGATATGAGCGTGTCGAGGGCGCTGCAATGTTCGAGCACCACTTCGCCCAAGCGCGTGGACGCCTGGCGCAGGTTGGCGTTGAGCTCGCGCACGAGCGGCGTGCGCCCTTCGCGCCGGGCCCAATTCTTGGCGTACTCCAAACGGCCGAGCAGCGCCAGCCAACTGGAGCCCGGCCGGCTGCGATCGCCGTCACCGGACTCGAATTCTTGTTCGGGATCCACGGCGAGCGCCATGTGAGCAGCCAGGGCGTCTTCACGCTGACAAAGCTGATTGAATCCAGCCGCAATTTCATTGCTGACCTTGCCGAGTTCGATCACCAAGTCGCCCTCCAGCTCGGTCAACTTGTCGAGTTCGCGCGTGCTCTGCACTTGCAGCTCTTGGATCAGAGCGTGCCTGAATTGCTCCGCAGTGCGTTGGAACGTCGCTTGGAACTCGCTGAGTGAATTCGATTGCCGGCCCTGACCCACATCCGCGGGCGCGGTGGCCGGAGCCTTGGTCACCTGCACGAAGCGGTACAGAATCGGGAAGAGCACCGGGTTCAAAGTTTGCACGCTCGTACCCAGGAGGCGTTCGGCTTCGGCCAAGGCCGAAGGGTGATCCATCGCCTGCACCAGTAGAGAGGGGTCGCTACCCGCCAAGCGCACGCGGGTCAAAAGGGGCTGAATGCGCGGTGCTCCCGCAAAGCCGGTCTCAATCCACTTGCCCTCCAACTCCGTCAGTTGGGCCAGATCCGATTGGTCTGGATCGGGGCTGCTATACCCGAGGAAAAAGCCTCGCTCGCGGGAGAAACCGGAGACGAGGAACAGACAGTTGCTTTGGGATTGGGGCATGAACTTGGAAGGGTCACCCGCAGGCAGCGGGTTGAATTCGGATTGTCAGGCGAAGGGGCCGGCGCTGCCAGATTCACTCACGTCTTGCGAGAGTTTGGACTCATCCGGTTTGGTTCTTGGAAGCGGCTCGCGGCGATCGGTTGAGCGGCGCGCGGGCAGGTGCTCGGGGCGCGGACTGAGTGGAACAATCACGCTGCCGGATTGTGGCGCTTCGGCGCGAGCATCCTGGGGCCCGGTGGGCGCGATCTTCGGCGGGGGAGCCTGCTTCGCTTGCTCTTGGGGAGCCGCCGGTCGCGCGCTATCCAATGGCGTGTTGCGGTCGCGCGCGGGCTGTGGTGATGCAAGCTTTGGTTGTTGTGCTTGCGTCGCTTGTTCCACGGCGCGGGGCGCTTTGAGCAAGCGCTGGGCCAGCAGTTCAAGCTCGAGCAGCTTGGCAAAGGGCAGGCCGAGTCGCCTGGCCAATTGAAGGTTGGCGCAATCGGCCAGCTCGACCAGGGTCACGACGCCGGCCGAAGCGAGGGCGCGGCACGCTTCATGATCGAGTCCTTCGATCAACCCCTCGCGTAGGTTCGGATCCAATCGCGCCCGGGACTCAAGCTCCTTCGGTGCCGCATCTTGGCGCGCGTGGGCCAAAACGGACTGCGGTTGATGCAGCGTGGGGCGCGTCGCCGGAACCGAGTCCGATGGGGGTGAAGGAGCCGGAACCTGAGGCAAGGCAGGTTGGGGAGTTTCGAGCGAGTCGGAAACGGGTGCTGCCAAGTCGCGCGGCAAGTCGGCGGGGCGGGACTTGGGCGCTTGGGCTCCCGCTGCATAGCCGGCGGGCCTGCCGCTGCTGCGAGTCGTTCCGGGGCCGGCGCGGTGGACTTGGCGCGATTCTTTGGGCTCCGAGTTGACTGCGGCTGCGTGTACGAAGCCAAGGGGAAGGATGGAGCTGTTGCTGCGCGCAACATCACTGCCGGCCTGCTCGGGCTCGAAGCGGCGTGAAGGTGCGGGAGCCGGTTGCACTTGGGATTGGGGCGACTCGCCACTCTCAAACTCCTCCGATTCAATCCGCTCCAACAGGATCAAACCCTCTTGCAAGAAACGGCGCGCCGATCCCTGTTCACTTTCCAGGGCCCAGGCGAGGCTCGCAAGGTCCAGGGAATAGAGTCCCCTCAGCGCGCTGCAATCCAGCTCGCGCAAGCGCTTCAGGGTTGTAGGTCCATCGGCGTGGAGTGTGCACAGAAGGGCCAAAGCGTCCATGAGTCTTTGTCTCAGGGGGAGCCAGGTTGGGCGGAAGCGTCTTGCGAATGCAAGCGGCCTTCCGTTGCGATGGGCGGCCGCGGGGTCAACTCTGTCTGAAGTTGTTTCAAGCGCTGTTCGTGCTCGCTTGCCATGGTCTGAACTTCCTCAGCAAGTTCAGAAAAATCGCGCGCGGCGCGACTGCGCGGTGAAAGCACTTGAATCGGGACTCCGTGAGCCGCGGCCTCGCGCAGGCGCACGCTGTTGTGAATCACGCTATCGAACATGGAAGGTCCGAAGCGCGCTTGGGTTCCGATCAAGAGGTCGCGGGCGATGCGCGTGCGCCGATCGAAGAGGGTCGCCAGCACGCGAACTTGGAATTCGCAGGGCTTCACATCGCCGAGGCGTTCAATTGCGCGCCGGGCCTTGAGTGCCCCCTGCAGGGCAAAGGCGCCGGACTCGACGACCAGGATGGCGGCGTCGCAGGCGCGCAGGGCGTTGGTGGTCAAAACTCCGTCCACGCGCGGCGGACAATCCAAGAGAACGAAGTCGTAGTCGCGCTCCACATCGCGCAGGGCCAAGGCGAGGACTTGCTCGGGCTCGATCAAGCGCGCGCTGATCTCCTCAAACTCAGCCAACTCCTCTCGCGAAGCCAGAACATCCACATTGCCGGTGCCCTTCGTAATGGCGCGCGCGGTGGGTTGGCCGTCGACCAAAACGCCGACGACAGACTCGCGCCTTTCCGCAGCACAGCCCAGGGCCATGGTCGCGTGCGCTTGCGGATCGAGATCCACAAGCAGGACGCGCTCACCCTTGGAGGCGAGAGCACCGGCCAAGTTGACGGCGGTGGTGGTCTTGCCGCAGCCACCTTTTTGGTTGGCAAATGCCAGGACGTGCATGAATGGTTGCGCAGCGCTCGCGCTCGAGTCGGGGGGGGGAGCTACAGGCTGGGCGGAATGGTGCAATGGGGGTCAGGCCCCAATCTGGGAAGACTGCGAGCCAAGGACCAGGGCCCGAGTTCTTAGATGCCGGGCTTGCAAGTAAATTGAATACCTAAGGCGTTTACCAAGGGTGCTTTAGATAGTGCACACTCCTAGCCCGCGATTGGGAATTGAAGCCCCCAATACCCGACTCGCGTCCCCCGGATTATGGCGACAGGGCCGCTTCTCTCAGATTCCCCGCAACTCTGCCCAATTTGCGGAGTTCACTGCTTCACAGGGGCTTATTCCAAGGCGTTCAAGCCGAGCATCATTTGAGATGCAGAGCCTGTACGCGGCTCACAGACACTTGCGCTCGATGCATTGCGGCGAAACGAAGCGTTCGCAGGGGGCGATCGGGAAGAAGTTCTTCTGACTCCGAAACCCCTCAAAACGGTATCCAGCGAGGTTTCTCCCAATGCTGATTTGTGCATTTCTTGCATCTGCAATCCCACACCTGTTGGAACCTCAAGAGGCTTCGTACTTGCAGGCTTACTGGCAGGTAGATCAAGCGTTGCTGAAAGATCAGCCCGGCAAGGCGCGTGAGCTGCTCATGGATTGCTTGGAGCTGAGTCCGGCAAATTCGAACGTTGCCTATGGACTTGCATGTGCGAATGCCCGACTCGGCCAACAAGTGTCGGCTTTTAAATGGTTAGAGAGAGCCGTGGAATGGGGGTATGTAGATGCGTCGGTGGCCGAATGGGACGTTGATCTACGGTCGCTGTCATCAACGAACGAGTTTCGGCGATTGCTGATTGAGATGCGGCGCGGTGCGACAATCCACGCCAAGGCGTACTCCTTAGTCCGTATTGGAGATCCCGATCGAATAGACAGTTTCTATTCCGATGTGGCAATCAATGACCGCGGTGACTTCGTAGCAGCGGGAACGAGCGACGGAAACCTTCACGTGCTTGATGTGGAGACAACGGAGTTGCTCGCTGAGTTTGAGTTGTCCGGAGGGGCTGTCTGGTCCTGCGTGTTCCAGAGCGACGCTAGCGTCTTAGCCCTCATGTGGGATGGAACTCTGCATGAAGTGTCTCTCGAGGAAGGAAGCGTCCGATCGTTTCGTGGGCTGCCAATTGGGGCGGGTGATTACGACCTAAAGCTGAGAAACCACGAGGTTCAAATCCTTGCCGAAGGGATTGATTCTTCGGTGTTGCTTACGGGGCCTGGCCGTGGAGGCTCCCTTCTGGACTTGGAAAGTGGTCGGATGGCTTGGCAAGTCCTCGACAATTTTCAATATGGCTACAAAAGCACTCTCGCATGGGAGAGGAAAGCGGGACTGATCGCGGGCATCCACGATGGAGAGGTGCGGATTTACAGTCAGGTTAGTGGAGAGCGCGAAGAATCTGATCTGGGCTTCCGTGATCACGCCACTGCCTTGGCGTTCAGTCCCGATGGGCGATACTTAGCGACCGCACATGGGTCAGGCGAAGTCTCGGCTCATGGTGCCGGCAAATGGGAAAGTGATGTAGGCAGCGAAGTGCATGTTTGGGATCTTGCCAGTGAAGAAATGATTCACCATTCCAGAATTGCCTACGAAGGCGCTGACAATGTTGCTGTTCTGTCGTTCTCTCCAGATGCAGCGCACCTTTATGCCTCTACCATTTCTCAGACGTATGAAGCCCTAATTGAGGTCGGTGTGCCGGGACCAATACGGCATTGCGATGGGCACGGAGGTCGGATAAGTGGCGTTCCATTGGATGTGCGTTGGTACGGCAACAAATTTCTGTCTACCTATCGCGGTGGAGGATTCGTGGCTCAAGTCGACAAGGAGGCCGCTGGTGTAAGGAAGCTCGGAGAAGTCGAGCTTGCCGGACTACATGGTCGCTTGTCGAATATCTCTAGTTCCGGATTGCTTGCGCTATGGCACTACAAGGGGATCACTTTGGTTGATGCGGACTCGGGTGAGATTCGCTGGTCCATTAACGGCATCGATCGGCCGAGTGGAATTCGATACAACTCCGTCGGATACTTTGATGGCTATCTACAAGATGTAGACGGTCTCGTTTTTAGCGCAAATAACGGACGCACAAAATTGGACTTGCGCAATCTCGTCTATGAGCTTTATGACCCCAAACGCGTAAGGGCCTCTATGGCTGGCGTAAATGTGCTTCCAGTAAAATTGGAGAGAGCGCGTTAAGCCCAACTGTCGCGGAGAATTCGGAGTCACCGCCACGTCGTCCCGAGCCACTCGCGCTCAATCGTCGAGACGATCTACGTCGAAGCTCACCGGGTCGAACAATTGCGAACAACCCTGCCCAAAAGCAAACTCGGCAAAGCGCTCGGCTATTTGATGTCGCAGCGACGCGCGCTTGAAGCCTTCCTAGATGACCCGCGTCTGCCGATCCACAACGACGATTCAGAACGCGATTTACGTGACCTAGCGGCCAGCGGAAACAACTGGCTGATCTTCGGCAGCCAACGCGGCGGTGAGGTCTCTTGCCGCCTCTACTCGCTCGTCCTGTCGTGCAAACTATGCGGCGCAGATCCCAAAGGATATCTTGAGGATGTGCTGATGAAAGTCGCGACGACTCCGAGCTCCGAGATCGCACGGCGCACCCCTGTCAAGCGTCAGCCGACACGGGCTCACCGGACGCGTCCTTAATGTCTTTTCTGGCAGCTATTTTGTTGCGTTAATCAGAAAGAGGTAGGGGTGC